>MZGM01000058.1 GCA_002085035.1 Candidatus Zhuqueibacterota bacterium 4484_219 | reverse complement strand
GCTATTGCCCGCAATCATACCTGTACTCATTTGCTGCACAAGGCGTTGCGGGAAGTGTTAGGGAAGCATGTGAATCAGGCAGGGTCATTAGTAGCTCCGGATCGCCTGCGGTTTGATTTTACTCACTTCGAGAAAATTTCTGAAAGCCAGTTAGATGAAGTTGAGCGGCGGGTAAATGAAATAATTCGGGCGAACTTCGCGGTAGAAGTTTTGCACAAGACCTTCGACGAAGCTAAGCTTATGGGTGCCACAGCTTTATTTGGTGAAAAATATGCCGATGTTGTCCGTGTGGTGAAAATAGATGATTACAGCTTGGAACTATGTGGAGGGACGCATTTAGATTTTACCGGAGAAATAGGTTATTTTCGGATTACTACAGAGTCCAGTGTGGCTGCTGGAATCAGAAGAATTGAAGCTGTTACTGGTGAGGCTGCGGATAAAATATTGCGTCAGGAAAAAAGAGAGTTGGCGAAACTTCGACAAATGTTGAATGTTAGTTCAGGAGAACTTTTGGAGAAAGTGAAAACTCTGCTGGAGGATAACAAACGATTACTTAAAACTGTCTCTGAACTAAACTTAAAGATAGTTCGCTATCAAATTAATGAGGTGGTAAATCAAGCGCATACTTTTGATGGGGTTAAAATAATTGCCACTCAAGTTAGTTCGCATAATGTAGAGGAGCTAAAGCAGATTGGTGACATACTACGGACTAAATTAGGTTCGGGGGTTGGAGTATTGGGTTCAGTGATTAACCAGAAAGCTTTTTTACTTTGTGTGGTTACCGACGACTTGATCAAGCAGAAGAATATTAAAGCAGGGGAAATTGTCAGCCGTTTGGCCAGGATTATTGGCGGTGGTGGTGGCGGCCATGCTCATATGGCACAGGCAGGAGGAAAAGATGTGGGAAAATTGGACCTTGCATTAGCAAAAACCAAGGATGTAGTAGCGGAAATGATAGCTAATTAATTAAGCATTTGATAATTAGAAAGGGCATTGATTGGGCAAAATTTACCAGAAACTATTGCGAGTTCGCGAAGAGAAAGGGGCAGGATTTCTTGTCCTATTGGATCCAGACGAAATCCCTTTAGCCGAGATTGAACACCATGCCGAAATGGCCGAAGATGGTGGAGTGGATGGTTTATTGGTGGGTGGGAGTCTTCTTTTCTCTAACAATTTTGATGATTTTATTGCAGGATTAAAGAAACGGACAAAGCTGCCAGTTATTATTTTCCCCGGTAGTAGTCGTCAGGTTTCACCAATGGCCGATGCTATTCTTTTCCTTTCCCTAATCAGTAGTCGCAATCCTAATTTCATTATTGGCGAACAGGTGTTAGCGGCACCTATTATTCGGTCGATGGGTCTGGAAACTATTTCTACCGGTTATGTGCTTATTGAATCTGGGAAAATCACTACAGTAGAATATCTTAGCGATTCGCGTCCTATCCCTCGGGATAAACTGGATATCGCGGCAGCTCATGCTTTGGCGGGCGAGTATCTGGGTATGAAATTGATCTATTTGGAGGGAGGTAGTGGGGCTAAGTATTCTATCCCTGATGAGATGATACAATATGTTTCTAATTTAATTTCGGTGCCATTAGTGGTCGGAGGTGGTATCAAAACTCCGGAAGATGCTCATCGCAAGGTAAAAGCTGGGGCGTCGTTTGTGGTCATTGGTAATATTCTCGAGGAACACAAAGACCTGACACTTATCCGTGATTTCTCGCAAGCTATCCACACCGCGTGACCAGTGTTCGGAAATTATTATGGTTGATATTCACACGCATGTACTGCCAGATTATGATGATGGTCCACCCAATGTGGATAGTACTCGTGAAATGCTGCAAATGGCAGTGCGCAGCGGTACCACAGAGCTGGTTGCCACTCCACATATTTTGAACAATGGTGACTACCGCCGCGAAAAAGAGATTCGGCAGAAATTCCAGTTGGTTAAAAAACTGATTGAGGAACAGGGATATGATCTTAAGCTCTATTTGGGTTCAGAAGTTTATCTTTATCCCGATACTACGCTTGATCACTCTATTTCTACCCTGAACAATAATAAAAAATATGCTCTTGTCGAATTCAGTCTGCGTACTATCCCTGAATTTGTTCCCCAAAAAATTTTCAACTGGATTTTAGATGGTTATTCTATTATCATTGCTCATCCGGAACGCAACCTGCTGTTAGAAAAAAATCCTTTTTATCTATTCCGATTTGCCCAAATGGGGGCTTTACTACAACTCAATTCTGGTAGTCTTACAGGGGTATTTGGGCGCAAAGTAAAAGAACTATCCATTAGGATGATTGATCATAATTTGGTACACTTTATTGCTAGTGATGGACACGGTGTTGAAGGACGTTCTATTTCTATGTTGCCAGCCTATGAAATAGTAGAAAAACGTTGGGGCATAGAAAAAGCACGTCTTCTTTTTGAGGTTAATCCACGGAAAGCAATTTTAGGGCAGGAAATCAAAAAGGCTGAACCGATTCCTATTGAAGAAAAATCTGTCTTTGCTCGGTTCGGCCAGTGGATCAAAAGGCTACGATCAGCAGATTGAGCTATCAACTGAAAGAAAGGTAAATTGCTAAATCTCCGAAATCAGAATCACATCCAGAATATTCTTGATAGAGTAATTATTTTTTTCATCTTTTGTTTAGCTGCCTTTATTCCCTTTTCCATTGCCGGGAGTGAGATCAGTTACGGGGGAGCGTTACTCTGCTGGTTGTTGAAGGGAATACTAACTAAAAAGTGGAATTTTCAACGTACCGGTTTTGATCTCCCCTTTGCTACGTTGATTGTTGTGGGGCTGTTAGCTTCTGCATTCTCCGAAAAATCAGCAGAAAGCTTCTACAACCTCCGCAAGTTCTTATTGATTCCAATACTTTACTTGATTCCAGCCCAAGTGTCTTCTCAAAAACAACTGCATCAATTGGTTCATGTACTCATTTTCTTTGCCTTGGGAACGGCTGTTTTTGGCATTGGTAAATTTCTATTAACAAGCTGGCAAAAAGTTATTGCTACTCAGTCTACTACCATGACCTGGGGAGCACTGTCAGTTTTTTTTGTGTTGTTTTGGGTTGGTTTATTTTTGTTTGGAGGCAAAAATAAGCAGCGATGGCTGTATGCTATAGGTTTTGTCCCCCAATTTGTAGCTTTGCTTTTTTCGTATGTACGAGGAGCATATCTTGGTACCCTGGGAGGATTCATAGTTTTTGCCTGGCTGAAGAGTAAAAGAATTTTTCTTTATGTATTGGTGGCTCTGGTAATTGTTTTTGTTTTTTCGCCTGCCTCACTTACTCAGCGGATTAAAAGCATCGCCGATCTTAACGTGGGAAGCACCCAACTGCGTCTGAAACAGTGGCAGGATTCTTTGCGAATTATTCCTCATTACCCCATTTTAGGTGTAGGTTGGATTGATCTTCATGATGTGCATGTTCGTTATGCACCACCTGGAGCAGACCTTTCGGAGGATAGATTTCACATAGGGCATTTTCACAATAATTTTGTCCAGATCACTATGATTTTTGGGATTCTTGGACTGGTGGTTTTTGTCTGGCTTTTTATCCAAATTCTGAGGACGGAATACAGAATTTTTAAAGATATCTCGTCACGGCAACCATTTTTGCAAGCACTTGCTTTAATTGGTTTAGCAACTACCATAGCCTTCCTCATCAATGGTCTTTTCGATTGGACTTTCGGCGACGAAGAAGTAGTAATCATACTGTATTTTACCATTGCGATAAGTCTAACAGCTAAGCGTTTGGCCATTAAGGAGCTAATGTCTAATTCTGAAGTTTAAATATCATGTTTACTTTTCTAAATGCATCTTTCTTGGTTGGATTACTGGCAGTGAGTTTGCCATTTTTGATTCATCTTTTTAATCGACAACGGGCGCGCACAATACCGTTTAGTACATTAGTTTTTCTCAAACAATTGCAACATAAGAAAATGCGGCGGTTGAAATTGCGCCAACTTCTGTTGCTGATCTTGCGAGCTCTTGTGTTAGGGATGGTAATACTGGCATTTGCTCGTCCCAGCATAAAATCTGGTTCTACCGTAGTCCCCGGTTCTCAGACGCAAACCGCTGCTGTGCTAATTCTGGACAACTCGCTGAGCATGGGCTTAGAAACAGATCAGGGCTTGCTCTATCAGAAAGCTCAACTCGTAGCCCATAAGATTTTAAATAACTTTAGCAATGGTGATGAACTGCATTTGCTTTTCACTACCGATTTGACCGACGTGCAAATTCAAAAAACCATCTATTCTGAAGCGCGATTAATTCAATTGATAGATTCATCAGCGGTTTCCTACAAATATGGTGACATTTGGCAAGCCATTGAAAAGGGAGTGGAATTAGTAGAAAAATCTATTTATCCCAATAAAGAAGTTTACATTATCTCCGATTTCCAGAAAACAGGGTTTCCTTCAGAGGAGTGGCCTCGGGAAATAGGGGCTTCTTCTGCAATACGATTTTATCTGATCCCTTGTTCGGATGCTGAACACGATAATGTTGGCATTACCCAGGTGAACTTATTGGATCAAATTCTGGATAAAAACAAACCAGTGCGTCTTAAGGTGGAAATTCAAAACTTTGGCAATCGGAAGGTGTCAGAATTATTAGTCCATTGCTCATTGATGGGCAAGCGGGTGGCACAGGAGATAATTACTTTTCCAAAACGTAGTTCAAAGTTAGTTGAATTTCGTCTAATTCCAACTCAAAGAGGGCTTTTGAATGGTACTGTTGAAATCGAAGAAGACGATTTGGTTTTGGACGATAAGGCCTATTTTACTTTAATGATTCCAGAAAAAACCAAAGTTTTGTGTGTTGGTACTGGGCAAAGTGTACGATATTTCAAGTTGGCCCTAATGCCTACTCCAGAGCAAGAAAGCCGTTTTGAGATTGAAACGATCACTAATGTTAGAACATTGCCTCGCTCGTTGGACGAATATCAGGTAGTGGCGCTGGTAAACGTCCCTCCGTTGGAAGGTAGCTGGTTAGATCAACTGCGCCAATTTGTTGAATCCGGTGGTGGGCTTGTCATTATTCCCGGAGCGCAGGCTGATTTAAAATTTTACAATGGACATCTACTTTCCCGTTTCGGTTTGCCAGTTTTTCAACAAACTATTGGCCAGTTAGGGAATACAAAAGCTTTTGTTAGTTTGGGTTCAATTAATTGGAATCATCCAATTTTTCAGGGAATGTTCAAAAAGAAAGTACGTAATCTGGATTCGCCACAGTTCAATTTAATATTAAAAACTGCTCCCAGTGCCCAGGTTGAAGAGATTATTCAATTCCAAAACGGGATTCCTTTTTTACTTTCAAAATCATTAGACCAGGGGAAAGTTTTGCTTTTCACCAGTGCTCTGGATCCCGGATGGTCAGATTTACCGTTTAAAGCAATCTTTGCCCCACTGGTCTATTGTAGTGTGAGCTACGTTTCTTCATCAGTGAATAAGGCAAATGTGCAAATAAAGGTTGGTCAAACATTGGAAACTCATCTACAGATGGTCACAAAAGACCTTTTTGTCGTCAAGCCCAATGGGCAACGAGTTCGTATTAATCCTAAAGCTATGGGAACAGAATTTGTTGTTCGTTTTTCTGATACTGATCTGCCAGGAGTTTATTCGCTCTATTCAGGCGAAAAATTATTGCAAAAATGGGTTGTTAACATTGATCCTCGTGAATCCGATTTGAGATTAATCAAGTTTAATGATTTAGAGAAATCGTTGGGGAATGGGGTTTGGAAACTTGACCCTGAGGCTGACTTTGTTCAAGCGATCCAAAAGTCACGTCGTGGCCGCGAATTGACCGTGATGTTTTTAGGCCTGGCGTTGGTGTTAATGTTAGCTGAAATTTTGTTAGCCAGGGGGGTAAAATTTTCTTCAACCAGTAAAGAAGTACAGACATGAAACACAGCAATATTCCATGTTTATTGGAAGCACAAGAAAAAGCAATTTTAGTGGGTATTCACAGGCCCTTTCAACCGCGATGGGAAACTGAAGGGTATCTGGACGAATTAGCGTTGCTTGCTGATACTGCCGGCGCTGAAGTAGTGGGGCGCATTATCCAGGAACGTCGACGGATTGAGCCTACCACTTTTATTGGTAAAGGTAAGGCTAATTTTCTTGCTAACCTGGTTGCCCAACTTGGAGCTGATTTGGTTATTTTTGATGAAGACCTTTCGCCGGTACAAGTGCGCAACTTGGAAAATATTACCCAGGTGAAGGTGATTGATCGCAGTGGTCTGATTCTGGATGTTTTTGCCCGACGAGCAAAAAGTAAAGAAGCTAAAACCCAGGTCGAACTGGCGCAGTTGCGTTACTTGTTGCCACGGTTAACCCGTCGTTGGGGACATCTTTCCCGACAATATGGTGGCATAGGGACTCGCGGACCAGGGGAAACCCAATTAGAAGTAGATCGTCGGTTAGTTAAAAAACGAATTAGCATTTTAGTGCAAGACTTACAGAAAATTGAAAAACAACGATGCCTTCGTCGACGGGGCCGACGTGATGTATTCAAAGTGGCTTTGGTCGGTTACACTAATTCTGGCAAATCTACTCTTCTTAATGCGTTGGCAAATACTCATGTGGCGGTGGAAAATCGTCTCTTCGTTACCCTTGATCCCACTGTTCGCGCTGTTAAGTTAAATGCTCATCAAAAAATCTTACTTATTGATACAGTAGGATTTATTCGCAAACTACCACACCATTTAGTAGCCTCTTTTCATAGTACCCTCGAAGAAGCAATTTTTGCCGACATGTTATTGATGGTAGTAGATATTAGCGATCATGATTTTCGCGACCATATCGCTGTGGTACGTGACGTCTTAAGCGAATTAGGTATCCTGGGTAAACCGACATTAATAGTGTTCAACAAAGTTGACCGGCTAACTGATCCCAGAATTATTGTTCAGGTGAAATCGCAATACCAGCCTTGTATGATAGTTTCGGCACAGCGAGGTATCTTCCTGGAAGATCTGAAACAAGAAATCTTGCGTTTCTTGGAGGAGAGAACTGTGAAGAATGAAATGGAATGTGACCTGAAAGAAGCCCAATTATAATGTTCCACATAGAAAATTTTTCTTATTGCGTTAATCTTAGTACTCCCAAAAAGGAGTTTGATTGTGATAAGTGACGTTGTTTCTAAAATCAAAGCTCTAAGTCAAGAAATTCAGCCAGAGTTAGTCAAAATCCGCCGTCACCTACATAGGCATCCAGAGTTGTCTTTTCAAGAGTCTAATACCAC
>MZGM01000057.1 GCA_002085035.1 Candidatus Zhuqueibacterota bacterium 4484_219 | reverse complement strand
CGACGAAAAATCTGATATCAACAGGAGACTTGGGCAAATGAAAATACGTTCTACGACTATTTTAGGTGTTAAACGTGATGGGGTAGTAGCCATCGGTGGCGATGGTCAGGTTAGCGTGGGTAATACCATTATGAAAGCTAACGCTCGTAAAATTCGTAAGATGCACAATGGGACTATTCTGGCAGGGTTCGCTGGAGCTGCTGCCGATGCCTTTACTTTGTTTGAGAAATTCGAAAGTAAGCTGGAACATTTTCACGGTAATCTTTATCGCTCTGCTGTGGAGTTGGCCAAGGAATGGCGTACCGATAAATTCCTTCGCCGTCTCGAAGCATTATTGGCGGTAATGGATCGCGAGCATGCGTTAATAATCTCAGGAACCGGAGAGATTGTTGAGCCAGACGACAATGTTGTTGCTATCGGCTCAGGTGGGCCATACGCTTTAGCTGCTGCACGTGCCTTACTTAAATACACCGACCTTTCTGCGCCAGAGATTGTACGCGAGGCTTTGCAAATTACTGCCTCAATATGTGTGTTTACTAACGATAAGATTCTCATCGAGGTGTTATGAAGAGGAAACGATTATGAAAGAATTAACTCCACGACAAATTGTAGCTGAACTGGATAAATACATCATTGGGCAGGACCAGGCCAAAAAGTCAGTAGCTATTGCTTTACGTAATCGTTGGCGTCGTCAACAAGTTAAAAACGAGTTGCGCGAAGAGATTTTACCAAACAATATTATTCTCATTGGGCCTACCGGAGTGGGGAAGACCGAAATTGCCCGCCGTCTGGCAAAGTTGGCTAATGCTCCTTTTATTAAGGTAGAAGCTTCTAAATATACTGAGGTAGGTTATGTTGGTCGCGATGTCGAATCTATGATTCGGGAGTTAACGGACATCGCGGTGAATATGGTCAGATCTCAAAAGGCCAAAGAGGTAGAGGCTCAGGCAGAGACACAGGCCCAGGAAAGAATTTTGGATATTTTGCTGCCTCCGCTACGCAATAAAAAAAAGAGTGGCTCTCTATCGATTGAAGAAGAACAAGAGATGGAACTGGTGCGTGAGCGGAATCGAGAAAAATTGCGTCAACTCCTGGAAGAGGGCAAAATGGAAAATCGCCTTATCGAGCTGGAAATACCTCAGGAATCGTTCCCAATGATGCAGATAATTTCTCCCATTGGTGTGGAAGAAATGGGATTGAATATTCAGGATTTGTTTGGTGGTATGGTTCCCAAAAAGATCAAACGACGTAAAATGACTATTGCCGAAGCACGCAAAATCCTTACTCAAGAAGAGGTACAGAAATTAATTGATATGGATGAAGTAGTGCGCGAGGCTATCTCTCGGGTAGAAAATTCAGGTATCGTATTCATTGATGAAATCGACAAAATTGCCGGAGAATCGTCCAAAACAGGACCAGATGTTTCCCGCGAAGGAGTACAGCGCGACCTTCTACCGGTTGTAGAAGGCACAAACGTGATTACTAAATACGGAATAGTAAAAACCGACCATATTCTGTTCATTGCTTCTGGAGCGTTTCATGTGTCTAAACCTTCCGATCTTATCCCGGAATTACAGGGAAGATTTCCAATCCGTGTCGAATTAAAAAGCCTCACTACCCAGGATTTTGTCCGGATCTTAACTGAACCAGAAAATGCACTTATTAAGCAATACACTGCTCTTCTGGCTTCTGAAGGGGTGAAAATTTCTTTCAGCGATGACGCAATCGAAGAAATTGCCAAAATTGCTACCGAAGTAAATGAACGTACCGAAAATATTGGTGCACGTCGACTCCATACTATTATGACTACTTTACTGGAAGACATCCTGTTTGAGGTGCCTGATATCGAAAATAAAGATATTCTCATCACGGCTAAAGTTGTGCGCGAAAAATTGCAGGATATCGTGAAGGACGAAGATTTAAGTCGCTACATTTTGTAGCCTTAGCAAATCATGCTATCGTTAAAAGGGCAGTGGTTTGTTTGATGGTTGAACAGGGCTTATTTATTTTATTCGCTCGGGAGAAAGGAGGTAAAGGTGAAAAAGGATTTTCTATCGATTTGTGATCTTTCTTATGATGAGATTTTCGAAATATTTGAGCTGAGCAGAGAACTGAAAGCGAGACTAAAAAAAGGGGACGAGTACCAGCCGTTAAAAGGTAAAACTCTGGCAATGATTTTTCAAAAGCCTTCGACACGTACTCGCGTCTCATTTGAGGTTGGCATGTTTCAACTTGGCGGACACGCTGTCTACCTGGGCCCTAACGATATTCAACTGGGCAAACGCGAAGCTGTTTCGGACATCGCGCGTACTATCTCCCGTTACAACGATGGAATTATGGCACGGCTATTTGGTCATGAAGATATATTGGAATTGGCAGAATATGCTAACATCCCAGTAATTAATGGATTAACCGATCTTCTACATCCCTGCCAGGTGTTGGCTGATGCATTTACTATTTGGGAAAAACGAGGCAGTCTGGAAGAATTGAATATTGCATTTATCGGCGACGGAAATAACGTTTGCAACTCCTGGTTAAATCTTGCTTCTAAAGTACCCATACATTTATCATTAGGAATACCAGAAGGTTACGATCCGGACAAAGAGATTTTATCGATGGCAAAAAAATCGAACATAAGCGAGATTACCATTTACCGTAATCCCAAGATGGCAGTTAAAAACGCTGAAGTGATTTACACTGACGTTTGGACAAGTATGGGGCAGGAGAAGGAAGCTGAAAACCGCAGACAGAATTTCAGAAATTTTCAAGTGGATAATAAATTGGTTAGCTATGCTGATCCAAATTGTATGGTGATGCATTGCCTACCGGCTCGGCGAGGTGAAGAAATTACCGATAGTGTTCTCGATGGACCTCATTCCATCGTGTTCGACCAGGCTGAAAATCGCCTTCATGTCCAAAAAGCTATATTAATCAAATTACTAACCTGACTCCATCGGGCCCGAATTAAATGGAAGTTAAGCGCTTTAATCCTGAATTTGCAGAAGCATGGGACAGATTTGTGTGGGATTCGAACAATGGCACTATTTTCCATACCCGACGTTTTTTAAACTACCATCCCCCCGAACGGTTTCGCGACCATTCTTTGATTTTTGAACAGAACAATAAAATTGTGGCCTTGATGCCAGCCGTAGAGCGGACGGAACAGGGGCAGACTACCTTAATTTCTCATCCCGGCGCTTCATTCGGAGGCTTTGTAGTCGGCAAGGATATTAATCTACGTCGAGCCTTCCAGCTTGTTGATGAACTACTGGACTATGCAAATAGCCATCATTTTCACAAAATCGAGATGACCCTCACGCCGATCTTCTATGCTTGGAAGATCAACCACTACCTCGATTTTGCCCTGTTTCGTAATGGATTTTCCTACCGCAAGCGAGAGGTTTCCAGCTTTGTCACGTTAGATTTCAGCGCCGACGAAGTGCTGCAAACCTTCAAAAACGAATCCCGCACTGCAGTGCGACGGGCAATCAAATTAGGAGTAGCAGTGCGGGAATCAGAGGATTTCCCCACTTTCTACCAAATTCTACGGCGCAACCTGAAAATGCGCCACAATGTGCAACCTACCCATACTCTTGATGAGCTAATTCGCCTAAAAAATATCTATCCAGAGCGTATTCATCTATACGCTGCCTATTTACAGGAGCAAATGATTGCCGGGGTGGTGATGTTCCATTGTAATCCGCTGGTGACTTTAGCGTTCTACATCAGTCACAATGAGGATTTTCAACAATATCGGGCTGTCAATCTGCTATTTTACGAAATTTTCCGGCTATCTATCCAACAGGGATTTCGCTATCTGGATTTTGGCATATTTACAGTGAATATGGAACCCAATTGGGGATTGGCTCGGTTCAAGGAAAATTTTGGCTCCAAGGGCATCTTCCGCGATACCATTGTCAAAGTGTTGTAGATTCGATGAAGATTTTACATATAGCCCCTTTCAATACTGCCGGAGTACCACTCACTTTTGTACAAGCTGAACGCAGCTTAGGCTACTATAGTCGTCTGGTAACATTGGCGCGTCATCCCTACAATTTTCCCGAAGACATCTGTTTGAAACTTCCTCTTCTCAATTTTTATGGTACCAATTTGATCAAAAAAGTGGTTTCCCCAAAGCAGCGTTTGCAAGTAGGACATTTGCATCGTATTCCGGAACAAATTCCCATTCAATGGCATCCTAAGGGTGCTGCAGAACGGCTCTTAATCAGATTGCGGGAGAAGATTTGGCAACCCCGAATTCGGCAATTTATGACGCAAAGCAATTTTTGGCAATTTGATGTTTATCAACTGGACGGGGGATTAGAATTTTACCGCGATGGTCGTACTGTGAAAAAATTGAAAGACTTGGGGAAAAAGATTATCTGTTGCTACACTGGCAGTGATTTACGGGTCCGCGGCGTGATTCCAGAAATTGATGCTGCTGCCGATCTCAACGTAACCGTAGAGTTCGACCACATTTACTTTCATCCCAGGATTCATCATGTATTTTTCCCTTTTGATTTAGAACATTTTGTCTACTCCAAGCAGTCACATTCGGGGAAGCTGCGGATTGGCCACGCTCCCACTCAGCGCCAGGCTAAGGGCAGCGATGTCATCATTGCAGTGTTGAAAAAAATTCAGCAAAAATATCCCATCGAGATCATACTCATTGAGAAGTTATCCTATCACCAGGCCCTGCAGCTCAAATCAACTTGTGATATCTTCATCGATCAGATTGGCGATTTGGGCTATGGCATTAACTCTCTTGAAGCTTTAGCTATGGGGATACCCACTTGTTCCTCTCTGGTACGCGGTTTTGCAGACAAGTATCCAGATCATCCCTTTGTGGAAATCAACGCTGACAATTTGGAATCGCAGATTATCTATTTAATAGAGAATGAGAATTATCGACGGAGGATGGGTGAAATTGGGCGAGAATGGCTGAGAAAATACCACGATGCTGTAAAAGTGGTACAGCATATTCATAGGTTAGCGCGCATTCCTTCAAGAAACAGGAAGTGGGAAAGGAAATAATACGCCTCAACAGCACACGCAAAAGCAAACATAGGAAAGCATCCAGTTGGCGATGTTGACCAGCGAGTATTAGTCTGCCTATTCGCAATAACTTGTGCTCCTTGGGTTAACTTCCATAGAGTTATCATATTAATTATAGACAGGATTTACAGGATAAAAAGGATTTAGGATAGTTTTTGTTAGGTATGCATTTTCATCTTCTAAAAAAAGACGCTTTGGCTGCATCTCCAGAATCTGGTTCGAAAAAACGATTGCGGATTTTATTCGTGAATTCTATCCAGATGTTTGCCGGTGGCGAAGTCTGGATGCTAAATACCCTGCATGGTCTGGGACAACGTGGACATGCGGTGTTTTTACTCTGCCGTCCTGGAACGGAGCTGGAACAACGTGCTCGTAGCCAGGGAATTCCAGTCTTCACTCTTCGATTTCGGGGCGATTTTGACCCATTTACAATTCTGCAAATATTCCATTTACTACGTAATTTAAAGGTTGATGTAATTTTGACCAATATGGACAAGGAGTTAAGATTAGCAGGTGTAGCTAGTAAGTTGGCAGGTATCAAAGCTATCATTCCTCGTCGGGGGATTGACTATCCGTTGAAACCTCATCTTGGCTATCAATTTTCCTACCGGCTATTGGCCGATCGGATCATCGCTAATTCTCAGGCTACCAAATTGGCTTTACTGCGACATGCACCCTGGCTGAGGCCAGAAAAAATCCAGGTAATTTACAATGGTATTAAAATCGAGGATTATGTAACGCCACCCCAGAAAAATCTCCGCAGCGAATTGGGAATTAGCAAGTCCGATTTTCTCATGGGGTTTGTGGGCCAGTTGGACGAGCGCAAAGGGGTATTTACCTTATTACAAGCTTTTCAGCAACTTAATCAGTCTTTTCCTCGGACTTTTCTGTTGTTAGCGGGCCGTGGGGCTTTGCAGCCGCGCATCGAACAGTTTGTTCGTGAACAGTTTTTGCAAGAACGGGTTTTTCTGCTGGGATTTCGAGATGACGTCCCCGAGATTATGAAGGCCATTGATGTGTTAGTGCTGCCCTCGCTGTGGGAAGGGTTTGGTTTGGTTCTTGTAGAAGCAATGGCGGCTGGGAAACCGGTAATAGCTACCAACGTTAGCAATTTACCCGAGATTGTCGAAGACGGCAAAGTAGGCTATCTGGTTCCACCTCAGGATTCTCAACAATTAGCTCAAGCGCTGCAAAGATTAATCGAATGTCCTGATGCTGTTCATGTTATGGGACAACGAGCCCAACAGCACGTGCGAGAGTACTTTACTATCGATAGAATGTTAGATGAAATAGAAAACCTTTTTTATCAAGTTGTGACGGCTAAATCCACTGGAGTAAATCGTATTGGAGGTGCAGATTGAGATGGTGTGATCCTGTTGTTCTGCCGCTAAAGCGAAAGAGTTTACAATTTCTGGAGAGGTGTTTTGGCAAAGGTGAGATTTCGCCTCAAGAAATAAACTTCGATGTAATTCAGCGGATTCTGGTTGTGCGACAGCATGATCAATTGGGGGATTTTTTACTTTCCACACCAGTGCTACGAGCGTTGCGGGAACGATTTCCAGATGCCCATATCACTCTGGTAGTGCGAGAGTATACCTCTGCCGCGGCGTTGCACAATCAATATATTGATGACGTGCTGGTGTTTTATGAAGTAGGGTATCGTTGGAATTGGAAGAGACTAAGATATTTCTGGCAGAGATTGCGCAAAGGATTTGATTTGGCCATTGTGCTGAACACCGTCTCCCATTCTCTTACCTCTGACCTTTTAGCCTATTTTTCCCGGGCGCCCTACATTTTAGGGCCATCTTTCCCTGTTTTGCCAGGGACATCGCACAATTTTTTTTATAATTTGCTCGCCCCAGTTCAAAACGATGATCGCCATCAGTCTGAAAAAAATCTGGATATCGTCCGTTATTTGGGGATGTCAACTTCTGATCTCAGCGAGAATATGCATCTACTCCCGCAGGAGAAGGAATGGGCCAAAGAATACTTACAAAATGCCGGAGTGGCTTTCTCTCGACTTCTTGTTGGTCTGCATCCCGGAGCGGGCAAACCGGGAAATCGCTGGTCGGCAGCCAATTTTGCACGGGTGGGCGACTATTTTGCCAAACAGTATGGGGCAGAAATTGTGCTTAGCTGGTGCAGAAACACATACATGCCTCGGTTCACGTAATTGCTGGATTGAATTTGCGGCGTCTGGCTGCCATTTTTTCTCAATTGAATTTACTCATCTGTAACGATACCGGCACAACCCATCTGGCTGCTGCTGTGGGCACACCGCTAGTAGCTATCTTCGGCCCCACTGATGCCAGACAATGGAAGCCTTTAGGGAAAAACTGTGTGGCCGTTCAGGGCCAGAATGGAGTTTGTGATACGGTTAGTGTTCAAGAGGTTATCCTGGCTGCTGAAAGATTGTTGCAAGAGACGAGTTTTCTCAATAAAATCTGTAAATTGGATTAAATTTTTGGTTTTTCTTCCTTCCATGAGAGCTCACGTGGAAATTAATTTCCACGCTAAGTCTAAAAAGTCCAATAAATTGGACCGGGTCGTTAGGTCAATTTATTGGGTTTTCTATCAGTAGCGAGAAGATTCCTGACCCCTGACCAGACAGTTCTATTCTCTCGCTGAAATTTCTTGATTTGCATTATCTTATGAATCCAACCCCAGATTTTTGCCAAACTACTATAATGTTTAGTTCGACTAATCAAGATTCCAGCTACCTTCCTCCCATCTTTTTATTGCTTTAGGCTTCTGCAAAATAGACAATCCAGACATCGTCGGTAGGAGGAGTAAGAGAAACTGT
>MZGM01000056.1 GCA_002085035.1 Candidatus Zhuqueibacterota bacterium 4484_219 | reverse complement strand
CACTACGATTGCCGGATGAAGTCCCAGACGTTTTCCCATAATACGAGGAGAAATCACTGTTCCTTCCAGAGCCTGGACAATAGCAAAAATCAGTAGGATTTTTAAAATGGATATTAAAGGAGCAGGAGTAAATAAGCCTACTAATAACGCTAACCCCAAACTAACTGCCAGACCAACATAGGGCACGATGTTTAGAATTCCCGCAGTAAGCCCTAAGATCAAGGCGAATGGTATTCCAGCTATGTACAGACCAATGATAGTCAAAATGCCAACAATAAAACAAACTGTCAACTGTCCCCGAAGAAAGAGGCTCAAAATTGGATTTGCTTGGTGATAGAATTCTACTAAATCAGATCGTACAGACTCGGGGATATGTTCTTTAAACCATTCCCGCAAACGGTCGTAATCTCGCAGTAGGTAAAAGGTGAAAAACGGAATCAACACCAGATTCAACAATTGACTAGCAACGGTTGTGAGTCCAGAGGTAATATTCCATGCCCCCTCAACAAATTTTCGCAAAATATCTTGCAAGCGAGATGGCAACTCTGTGGACAGAAGGGAACGTATTTCTTCTACTTTCAAATAACCTGAAAATAACGGCAATAGGTTTGTTTCAACAAATTTTTTCAGTTGGGGTACGTACTGGGATTGAACTAACTCAAGAAGTTGCCCTAATTCACTTAAAAGACTCGGGATCAAGAATAGTACAACCAGGACCAAGATACTAACAGCGAAAAAACTAACGATCAAAATACCGATGGTTCGAGGTATTCGCCAGCGTTCAAACCGATCAATCAAAGGATCGAAGAAGTAGGCGATGACAAAAGAAAGAATCAAAGGAGTCAATACTCCGGTTAACTGTTTGAGAATCCAGATACTAAAAATTACCCCCACTACAATCATTAGATGTTTCACAGATTGATGCGATCGAAATGGGAACAGAACTCCCAACAAGAAAACGAATATCCAGAATGGGGTCAATAGCAAGTCCCGTAGAGAATAGACAAAAACCCCCAGCAGAATAGTACTGACAATAATAAGCCAAATCTCGATCTTAGTCGGTGTTTTGGTTGAGCATGGTGACATTTGGGTTGTCCATAAGTCTAAATTGCAATTTCAAGGTTGAACTAATATAATGAAAATTTCACTGTATTTCAAATGGAATTTCGGCGTTCGCCGTACGAAATAGCTTAGCAACAAAAAAGCCAGCAACCTCCGTTTGTTCTTTGATGCACAATGAAAAATGAAATTAGAATAAACGGAGAATTTCTGGCTTAACATATCGATGAAAAAAACAATAGCTATTCCAATCGTACAATATCGCCCTTTTTGAAACCAGACCCGTAGATAACTTCTGCCTTAGAAGCTTTGCCCCCGGGGATATCTTCAATCACTTTAATAGTGCCGATTTTTTCAGTTTCACTGCCCAGAGAAAGTCCCGTGTCTGGATCAATTAATTCTTCACCCTTTCGATAGACAGTCAGTACATCACCAATTTTTAATCCAGATTGTGAGCCTGCATTAATGTAAATAGTTCGATCTCCCTTGACCAAAATAATCTTGGCTTCCCAGGGCAACGTAGCGATCTTAGCATCAATCAACTTGACTATATCCTCAATAGCCTCACGTACCGCTTTGCCTACTAGGGATTCATCGAAATCATTTTGGTTTTTAAAAGCAAATTTTGGCGAACTAAAAGCCAAGCCCTTTTTCGTCTTAGTTTTACGAATATTATCTGCAGCGATTATCTCTCCGCTATTGGTATTTATTAATCTTACATCTATTCCCACTGTAGCCGAGTTGCTTTTTACTCCCAGACCAAAACCTTTTATCCGACCCCCAACTTTACTTTGTTGGTAACCAAATTCTGTTACAGCGCCGATTACAGCCAATTCCACTCCTAAAAGATTTCCTACTTTAGCCGCAGTTTGAGGAGTTACTAATCCAGTTTGTCCCAACTTCTGTTCCTCAATTATCTGATTAATTTCCTTTCGTTCAAAAACTTGATAGTGCCCCGATTTTACCAAGGCAGTAATCAACATATCGGCCATTCCTTCACCTACTGGTTGCCCGGTCCACCAGCGCCAACGATGATCAGTTTTGTCTTCAAAGGTAAAAACTGCAATACGCTTCTTATGCCCCTGGTATTGCTGACCCGCTAAACTAAATTGTGTTCCGACGAAAAACAAAATCGTCAGAATAGCTAATCCAGATTTTCTTATCATCTCTACCTCCATGAGTTATTTTAGGGTTTCAAAACACTAATAAGATAAAAAATAGTTTAGTAAAATGCCACAAAATTTTAACCTCATTAGACAGATAATTGCCTTAGTTAGAAACATATTTGCTTCTCTCATTTCATCAAAGCATCCGAACAAAGCAATAGTTACAACCCCAATTTGACAGTTTGTCGTGATTTTCGAAAATTGAGGTGTTGTTCTTGTGTCAAGGGTTTTCACTGTGACAATAGCAAAATAATTGTTGCATCTGCAAGGAATAGGTTTTATATTTATTAAAAATAAATACAATCTGTTATGACAAAAGATAGCAAAATAAAAATGGGGTCTCGAATTCAAGAAGCAAATGCCTCTTATCGTCCTGCCAAATTGACTTACGACGACTACCTTTCTCTGCCTAATGACGGTCGCCGCTATGAAATTATCAAGGGAGAACTCTATATGTCGCCAGCTCCGTCTACCGATCATCAAAGTTTTCTTTTGAATTTAGCTACCCAACTACATTTGATAAACGAAGAAGCTCGTTTGGGGAAATTATTTCTTGCTCCTACTGATGTAATTTTGTCATTTACGGACATTGTTCAACCTGATTTGATATTTATTGCCAAGGAGAACTTTGACAAGATTACCCAGAAGAACATTGTGGGCTCGCCTGATCTGGGGGTAGAGATTATTTCCGAAACCACTCACAAGGTGGATCGGGAACTGAAAAAGCAACTGTATCAAACTTATAGGGTAAGGGAATACTGGTTGGTAGATTTAAATACTAGGCGAGTTGAGGTCTGGGAGATTAAAAAAGGGAAGTATCGACTTTTCCATGTTTTTAATTCCCGGCAAAGTTTGTCTTCTCCTAATTTTCCTGCCCTCAAGGTTGATCTAAAAAAGTGCTTTGAAGGCTAATAAGTTCAATAGACACTTACCTTAATTGGTTTTGTAGCGGTAGTAGAACGCTACACTTTGTTCTTTCGACAATAACTAAGGACTTTGGAATGCGTAATTGTTACAAACGGACGGATGTTTTTCGCTGTTCTAATCCAACACATGCGAAATTTGACAAGAAGGTTTCAGTTTATCATGTGCTAAAAGTAAGAAATTGCTATCCAAATGGCTGCGTGTATTTCTTGTGGCGTTGTCAAAAGTTGAACAAGGGAGAGGCCTGTCCCAGAGGATATCAACATGTAGGCCGGAAGTGTTTTGGATGTAAATTTTTCTATGATGAAAAGGTAAACAATCAGTTGGAGGTGGCATTACAAGATGGATCGATGGAACAATTCTGGACAGAACTGCAGGAGTTTGAAGACTGGTTACAGGAAGTACAAGGTCGTACTTTTTCCATTTTTGGCGAGGTAAAATCAGTAAAGCCACGTTTTAAAAAACAGATCATTGGAGATAAATCATGGCTCAAGTTGCAAGGTTTTCTATTGGTTTTCGATGAATGTTACATCGGCAATACCCACTTTGAAGATCATGCGTTCGTTATTGTGAGTACTCGTTTACACAAGCGTCTACAATTTGCTCCTGGTGATCGTCTGGAATTCCAGGCCGTAGTTCAAGAAGATCGTGGACGCATTGTCTTTGAGCATCTCCGAAGGATTGAATTTGAAAGAAAAAATTCCCAGGGTATATGGACTGAAAGTGAAGCTCGTGTCGCCCTGGCCACTGCCACAGAATTTCCGCAACAGCCAGAAAGCTGCTTCTATTGTGAGCATGGGGCTCTAGTTGATGTGTTTGCAAGTACTGCAGATGGTGAGCAACACTATCGTCATCTGTATTGCTTAAAAAGCATTGCTGACCCGCACTACTGCTACGTTCGTGCTTTAGAAACTTTGACCGATGATGGTTGTCCCCCAGAATCAACCATGTCCATAAGCACCTAGAACAACCCGAGGAATTCTATGCAGCAGAAACTGGTGGCGTTTTTTCATCTGCTTAGTAATTGGATATGGGGACCACCTATGCTCATCCTGCTAGTAGGCACCGGTGTCTTTCTGACTATTCGGTTGAAAGGCCTGCAATTTCGCGCCTTGGTCCACTCACTTTATTTAGCGTTAATCAAACGAAAAGAAAACAATTCAACAGCCGGAGACATCTCTCACTTTCAGGCATTAATGACAGCTTTGGCTGCTACTGTTGGCACAGGTAATATTGCCGGCGTGGCTACTGCTATCGCTGCAGGGGGACCGGGGGCGCTGTTCTGGATGTGGATTACTGGCCTTTTTGGTATGGCCACTAAGTTCTCTGAAGCAATACTGGCAGTAAAATATCGTGAAGTTGATGAACTTGGCACCATGAGCGGTGGCCCGATGTACTACATCTCCAAAGGATTAGGTTGGAAATGGTTGGGTGTACTGTTTGCCGTTTTTGCCTCGGTGGCAGCCTTTGGTATCGGCAATATGGTACAATCTAATTCTGTTGCCGATGCTATGGAACGTACTTTTCATGTGCCTTTTTGGACTACCGGAGTGATTTTAGCCATTGCTACCGGATTGGTCATCATTGGAGGAATCAAAAGCATCGGTCGGGTGACCAGCTTTTTGGTACCGATTATGGTAGTGTTCTATATTATTGCTGCACTCATTGTGATCATTCTCGAATATGACCAGGTGCCCAAAATTTTCCTCTACGTGTTTCGCCAGGCCTTTACTCCAACTGCGGCCTCTGGTGGCTTTCTAGGAGCCTCAGTGATGTTGACCATTCGCATGGGTGTAGCACGAGGTGTGTTTTCTAATGAATCTGGTTTGGGTAGTTCTCCAATTGCCGCTGCGGCAGCTATCACCAAATATCCTACTACCCAAGCGCTGGTTTCTATGACTCAGACCTTCATTGATACTATCGTGGTCTGTTCCATGACCGGGTTTGTCATTATTTCCACTGGGCTCTGGAACTGCGGCGAAACCGGTGCAGAGTTGACTACTATAGCTTTCAACGCTGGATTGCGAAGTTCCATCGGGAGTATCGTTGTCACTATTGGACTGATACTTTTTGCCTATTCTACTATTTTGGGATGGAGTTATTATGGCGAAAAATCTTTGGAATACCTTTTAGGTGCCCGTTGGGTGATGCCCTATCGTATTGCTTTTACTATTGTTGTGGCTGTTGGTGCAGTAGTGGAACTACAGCTAGTATGGTCACTGGCCGATGTGATGAATGGCTTGATGGCGCTACCCAACTTAATCGGGTTACTTGGTCTTTCCGGGGTAATTTTTAACGAGACACGTCATTATTTTCAACATGAATTAGGTAAAAAACTATAAGCGTTTATTAATTCACTTATAAATTTTTTATTTGGGTTTTGGGATTTACGTTCAACATTTTTTAATCTCACACTGCCCCCGTAAGTAGGGGCTTCAGTTTGCTAAGAACTGACGTAGGTATTTATAAGATGGATTTACTCCAATATGAGCGGCAATTGTGGCAGCAAGGAATTCGGCTAATTGCAGGAGTGGATGAAGCCGGACGTGGCCCGTTAGCAGGACCAGTAGTAGCTGCAGCGGTGGTGTTTGAACCTGGAACATTTATCCCAGGTGTTCGTGATTCTAAAAAATTATCCCCGCAAAAGCGCGCCGAATTTTATGAAATCATTCAACAACAAGCTATCAGTGTTGGTATTGGAAAAGTAGATCATGAAGAAATCGATCGATTAAACATCCTCCAGGCCGCCTATAAGGCAATGCGCATGGCAGTGGCAAACTTAAAAATTTCCCCTGAATATGTGTTAGTTGATGGTCCCTCAGCACCAAACTTTCATTTGCCAGCTTTAGCTATTGTTGATGGCGACTCTTTATCTTTCTCCATTGCTGCTGCTTCAATTATTGCCAAGGTTACCCGTGATCGATTGATGGAGAAATTGGACTGTATGTATCCTCAGTATAAATTTGCTAAGAACAAAGGCTATGGAACAATGGAACATATAGCTGCTTTGAAAGTTTATGGTCCATGCCCTATTCACCGTCGATCATTCAGATGGAATAAGAAAAGTGATTAACTTAAAAAAATCTCATTTGCAATTGGGACGTAAGGGCGAACGTTTAGCCGCCGATTTCCTACAAAAAAAGGGTTACCAAATAGTAGAGCGAAATTACCGTGGCTATCGCGGTGAAATCGACATTATTGCCCAAGATGGTAATTATCTGGTTTTCGTAGAAGTAAAAACTGGACGTAGTCAGCGTTTTGGAGACCCAATTTGGCGAGTGGATCGTCGCAAACAACGCCAATTGGGAAAGGTCGCTCTTGCCTATTTTCAAGAAAAGGATCTACAGGAACAGGATTGTCGATTTGACGTTATCACCGTCACTTTTACTGACGGCACTCCTCAAATCACCCATATTGAAAATGCCTTTTGGCTGGAGGATGAGGAGTAAGAGGTCAGTTAGAGGAGTCTCAATCTCGAAAGCGAATATGGCTTACTGTGGGGCAGATAGGCAAATGGACTTTGGTATTGTGGCTACTGTGGCCCATGCATACCGCCTTGCGTACCCCCATAGATTCACCCGTATAGTAATAGAAGAGGTAATTATGCAATTAGTAGTGCGGGTCAAAGAAATTCGCGGAAACTGTCCAATATACCAACTGGGGGACAGCTTTGTTATTCGGAAGGGCTATATTTTGGAAGTTCCCTCAGGCAAAGGCATCTGCATGCATGCTTTGGCGGCATTGTTTCCGTTTTATCGCACTCTGGCAGAGGGCGTTTCGCCACAACAGATGGGACTAACCTCTGAGGCTGATAACAAAGCCTATATTCAGTGCCCGGATGCGGCAGAGTACACCGGCGGCGGTACAGTAGTGTTTGAAATTGAACAAGTTGAAACTGCCAAATAATGAAACAAATGTAAATTGGGGAATGTAAACGTAAATGTTAGAAGCAAAGCAGAGCAAGATGAAGGACGCGAGTGTTAACTTTTTCTGGCTCGGTGTCTCCTGCCATTGTCGGTGCCGTCATTGCTTGCTCAATTCCGGAGGCCGGGTAAGCACGGTTCCTTACGAGAACGCCAGACGTGTGGTCGAGAGATTCCTGCATTGGCGGGACGCCCAGGAAGCCAATGATCTGACCATCAATTTCGCCGTGGGCTACTCGTGCGATTTTCCTCAACTTGTGGAACATGTGAAGTTTTGCACGCGTTCCAGGCTATCAGGGGCCAATTC
>MZGM01000003.1 GCA_002085035.1 Candidatus Zhuqueibacterota bacterium 4484_219 | reverse complement strand
CTCCAATTCTTCTGGACGATAGGCAGTGTGTAGGTATTGCTCCCCGGTGATCCCATAGTTCCGCAATTCTCCCAAGTCGATCCAGGTAGGGCGCTGCTTGCGATAATTTGGAGTGGTAATCAATGCTTTGCCCCCGAGGCGTAAAACCTGAAAAATACCCGCAACCACCATTTCTGGATGAAAAACATGCTCCAATACCTCGGAGCAGAGAACAAAATCGAAACAACCGGGTTTAAGAAAACTAAGATTTTCTGCATCACCCACAATAAAATACCGATTTTGTGTAGTGGCACTTTGTGCTATTTTCCACTTCGCCCGACGCAGTACGTTATAGGATATATCCACTCCTACCGCAGGCCCACCCCGATAATCTCGCAGATAAAGCCCTGCATTACAGCCGACATCTAGTAAAAATCCCTTTGCTTTTTCCAGATGCTCCAGAATAAACTTGCGGCGCAATATTCCCCGTAACTCACGGTAAACAATCTGCTCCTCGGGATATTTTGCCCCTACCTCTTCGTAAAAGGGCTTAACTTTATCGGCGGTAATATGGTTCATCAAGCACATGCTTTCTGGCAAGATGCCGTTCTACCTATGGAAATGTAAAACTTATCGTTTCCAAAAAGCCAGATAGTTTAAAATTCGACGTTTCGCGCTGGGTTCAAAAAAACCGAATATCCATAAACCAACCGGCAGCATCAGAACCAACAGCAATCTCGGTACGGGAGCCAACAAAAAAGAAAGGTGCCTTTGCAAAAAGAAAGCCGCTGCCGACAGAAAAACGAGCAGTGTCAATTTTCGCCATTCATAAGAGATGTAGTACCAGCGCTGTACCACAAAATACAGTATTGCTGCCATGCTAAAATAGGCAATTAGAGTAGCCCAGGCTGCTCCCATCATTCCCATTTGGGGAATTAACAAAAAGTTGAACAGAACATTAATTACTGCCGCTGTTCCGGTAATAAACGGCAGCACATGTGTCTTTTTTTTCAGATAGATACCGATCAAAAAATTAACATAGATTCCATACATCAGATAGGAAAGCATAATCACCGGTACAATTCGGGTACTGCTCCAGTAACTGACCCCAAAAAGGGTAAAACCAAAGATGCGGAGACGTACAATTTCATCAATAAAAAAACTAATCAATAAAAAAACCATGCTACAGGCAAAAACAAAATAATTGAGTACTTTGGAATAAATTTGCTTGGCATTTTCCTGTTTGGCGACAGAAAGAAAAAATGGATGCCAGGCAAAACGGAAAGCTGCCACAAACAAAGCCATAAACATGCCCAACTTGTAGCCTGCTGAATAAATCCCAGTGGTGGTGTAATCAGTCAGGCGCTGAAGAATAAAGCGGTCAACTAAATCCATAATTACCGCTGCTAAACCCGAGGGAACATAGGGCAAGCCAAATCGCAACAGCTCGAATAAAGTCGTTTTCCTGACTTGAGGACGAAAATTCCTAACAATAACTGGAGATAAAATCAACAACGCAAAAGCCGAAGACACGGCGTTTGCAGCAAAGATACCAGACACTCCATATTTTAATTTTACAATGAATAAAATATTAGCGACTACATTGACAAGTACCACAGTAAACTTTAAGCCTATGAAAATCAAAGATTTTTCTCGTGCTCGCAAGTACATAAACGGTAGATTGCCAACCGCGTCGAACCAAAGAATTAAAGCTGAAAAAATTAACAAATTTTCCAAATGGGGTAAGCCAAAGATCAATTGGGCAAACAACTTTGCTTTGAATAGCAAAATCGCAGAGAATAAACTGGCGGAAGTAACTATTGAAAGAAAAGCGGAGTTAAACAGAGCTTTTCTCTTTTGGTCATCTTCATACAGTAAAAAATGGCGCAAGAATGCTACATCCATGCCATAGAGGTAAATCACATTCATGATGCCGAGAAAAGTAAAAATTAAAGCAGCCTTGCCAAATTCGCCAGCAGGAATGTAATTGGTGTAGAGAGGTAAAAGTAAAAATCCCAGGGAGCGCGTAACGATGTGACCTATGCCATAGATTGCAGAATGTTTCAGCAGCCGCTTTAGATTGGCAAAAATACTGGTGTCCACAGCAGGGTATCCCGTTTCAGACAATTTTAATCAGCCTTTTCAACTCAGCCAAAGCAGCTTGGCCGATTTTGGAATCGATATTTTCCATATAAAAATACGCCCCGATTTCTTTGGGAAGAAATCCCTTTAGCAGTCCATTACCGGAATCAGAAGCGATAGCCTCAATTAAAACATCGACAACCCGCGGATCAAGAGTTGACAAAACATCGATTTTAACTAAGAGCTCTCGAAGACGTCTAAAATCCGCTCCAGAGGTTAGAATCCCTAACTCAGCAGCAAGCAACCACCGCCAAAGCATGTCCAATACAACCAAAACGGCAAAATTGGCTCTATACTTGTGAAGATTCCTCCTTCGCCACCACTGGAACATCTGTAAACCAAATTCTGGTAAAGATTGATCTGGCTGGTACATAACGTTGTTAAGCATATCTTGTTTCAACAAGCAGCTACGATGGAGAGTTTGTAGCAAGACATCGGGCGAGCGGGTTAACAACGCCCGGATATTCTGCTCAACAAATTGAAAAAAGGAGCGTTCCCAAATAGAAGCCAACCGAATTAGATTCAACACACCTGCCAGATAGTACTCATCCGGCAGGGCAGAAAGCAGATTTAGATCTGTCCAGAGAAAATTGGTACGATGAAAACTCTCTAGAACCTCACCTTGCTCCCCTAGTTGCAAACGTGCCCACGGTGAGATAGCAGTATCGCTTTGTGAAATTAAAGTAGTAGGGACTTTAATCAGTCTAATTTGGACACGTAATAACGGCGCAACGAAAGAGATTGTGTTCAAAAGTTGTGTGCCGCCCAACACTATCCAAGGTTGCTCCGGATAAATTTCTATTTTTACCAATTGCGAAAACAGACGGCAAACACTTTCCCAGCTTCCCACTTCTATCCCCTCATTACAGATTAACCGAGTAGGGTGCGATTTCCATTTCTTTAATTCCTGTTGTATTTGCGGGCCGTAAAGGCGATTAACCGAAGGCGAAATGAACAGCAACGCTCGAGAATCAAAATGATACAAATGCAAAGCTTCGGCGAGTTGGGGCAATGTTTCACTGCCAATAAAGACAGGAAACCTGTTTTCCAGAAGGTTTATTTTAAATTTGATCATCTCCAAATCAACCCCTGCTTTTGCAAAACAAAAATCAACTCACGAAAAATCTCTCTGATTTCACGCTGAGAAGTTACAATTTTAATTTCTGCCTTTTCATAAAAAGGGCGGCGAACTTCTGTCAACCACTCAATACGACGCAGAAGCTCATCTTCTGAGATCGACTCTATCCCAGGAGGATTCTCAAAGAACATTCGTTTTTCACTTCTGGAAATACGATTGTACACTTCTTGAACTGAAGTTTCTAAATAAATTAATACTCCAGTAGATTCGATTATTTCCATATTTTTGGCATTTGTAATAGTTCCCGCACCTAATGCCACAACCTGGTTGGTTTTAGTTGCAATTTCTGCCAGTAGTTCAGCTTCAATATTACGATAGGTTTCTTCCCCCTGCTCATAAAATACTACTGCCACTGGTTTGCTAAAACGGGATTCGATAAGCAAATCTAAATCAACAAAATCACGATTAAGAAATTCTGCCAATAATAAACCCAGGGTAGTTTTACCGCTCCCAGTAAACCCCGTCAGATAAAAATTACTTTTTACAAGTAGAGTAGCAGAATTCATTGCTACATCGTGATTATTGCTCTCCACACATATCAATCAGAATCTTCAAGCTCTCAGCCTGCTGAGCTAACTTAAAAGCTTCTAAAGCCGATTGTAAAGACAGCTTTGCGGTAACCAGGTAAGAAACTTCCACCAATCTATTTTTTAATAGCTGCAATGCTGGTAAAAAAGGACCGCAACGGGAGCCAACAACATTAATTTCATTGACTACAAGCTCTGCTGGATTGAACGTGAAGGATTGCTGGTAGGTACTTTTCAGCACTAATGTCCCTCGTGGTTTCACCAGATGTTTGGACAGCAAAAAACCTTCTGGTGAACCAGAACATTCCACCACAATATCTTGGAGCGGCACATCCACCGAATCGACTAAACAAGTATGAATTGAGAAGCGTTTTAATAATTCTAATTTAGAAGGGTGCTTACCAATCACTACTAATTCGCAGCCTACAAGTCTCACTACTTGCGCTACTAACTGCCCCAGTTTGCCATCACCAACGATAGCTACTCGAGAATCGGGCTGCACCTGGACCTGTTCTAAAATTTCCAGGGCTGCTGCCAATGGCTCGGTAAAAACTGCCTCATCATCATCCAAATTGTTCGGAACATCATAAAGATTTTCCAGCGGTAGAGTTGCATACTCGGCAAACACTCCATCTTTTTCCAAAATACCCAAAACCGTACGCTGGGAACAATGACGAGACATCCCCTGACGGCAATATTCACATTTGCCACATCCAACATTTATTTCGCCGACTACCCGTTTGCCAATCCAATTGCTATCTGCAGCCTGCTCAACTACTCCTACAAATTCATGACCTAAAATACCGCGAAATTTCATGTACCCTTTGACTATTTCCACATCGGTGTTGCAGATACCAGCAAGTAAGATCCGAATTAAGGCCTCGTTGGGTTTGGGGGTGGGACGAGGTACATCCGTTAACTGCAACTTCTTGCCATCAAAAACCAGAGCTTTCATATTTTTCATTCAAAAAGTTCCCCAAGCTCATCCATCATCTGGAGACACAGTCTCTGGGGAATCAACCTGCTCGGTTTGTTCACCTAACTCAGGATCTGTAGCCGTTTCTAAGGTTTTCTCTTTCTTAAAGGGATTCCACAGCCATCGTTTGCGCTTCTGTTGTTCCTTTTCCTCTTTGGCTAGTCGAGATTTCAATTCTTCTACATGACGTTGAGCAATAGCAATGTGTTTTTTTAATTCTACTGGTGCAAGTTCCAGAAACTTTTCATAGCTTTTAATTGCTTCTCTGATTTCTCCCAGGCTTTCTAATGCCAACGCCCGATTAATCCAAGCCTCATAATAATCCGGTTTAATCCCAATGGCACGGTTGTAACTTTTGATCGCATCTCGAAGTTGCCCTATTTTACTCAAGGCAATTCCCTGATTGTTCCAGGCTTCATTGAATCGAGGTTGTAAACGCAAAGCGTGAGCATAGGCGTCCAAAGCTTCTTTGTTACGATCCAATTTGTTGTAGGAATTGCCAAGATTGTAATAGCCAAAGGCAAAATCTGGCTGGATCTTAACTACCTGGGAAAAACACTCCACCGCTTCCTCTATTCGTCCCAATTTGCTAAACGCAACACCTTTGTTGTACCAAGCAGCAAGCTGATCGTTTTTTAATTCAATAGCCTTATCATAGCTTTGTAGCGATTCTTCCAATTTACCCAGTCGTCGTAAAGCATTGCCGTGATATGTCCAAGTATCAGGATTGGATTCATTGACAATCAAAGCTTTATCAAAACTTTTGATTGCCTTATCATATTCCCGCTTACGATCAAAAGACACTCCCCGATTAATCCATGCTTCTTCGCATTCGTCATTCAATTTGATTGCCTCATCACAACAATGGATGGCTTGATCAAAATTTCCTCTTTCGATACACACCCCACTTTTATTAACCCAGGCGACACTGCTGGCTTCCCAGTGAAGTGAAAGTTCATATTTCTCCATAGCATTATCATAATCCCCTGCAAGATATGCTTTATTCCCCATTTTCCACATCTCATACGCCTGCAGACCTTCGATCATCTCCTCCTTTTGATTCAGGTTAATCTCCCGACGAATAGCTGCGTCATCAAAAATCATTTTGTACTCAGGGTTTTCCAAAACATCCTTTTGAGCCATTGGTTTGAGATAGGCATACAAACCACCAGCTCGAAGTTGAAAAATAGCAATGAGAATATCGAAAATCATCACTAATACTACAATGCTCATAATAACCACTAAGGTGTATCTAGTCTGCAAGTGACTAAATTCCAAGTACAGTGAACTTGCTACTGTTAAAAATCCCAGTATGTTAATCAAAACAGCACCCCAATTTCGCAACTTAATGCAAAAAACAATTACAAGTGCAAAGAAAACAATTAGAAGTAAATTGGTGAAAAGAAAAATAATCATGATTCTTCCTTCATTTGGTTTTGCTGTGGTAGTTCGTTTTTTAATGGACAGATTTCACAATTGGGCTCACGCCGACAAAAATGATGCCCCACATAGTCAATAAGTGCATGAAATTCATTGTAAACATATAAATCTTGTGGCAGATGCTGCAAAAAAAACTGTCGCAGTTCCTCATAGTTCACGCGGCCTTTAGTCCATTGATGTCGCTGGAAAATTCGATGCGTGTAGGCGTCGATGACAAAGGTAGGCTTATTTAGAGCATAGAGCAAAATAGAATCAGCAGTTTCAGCACCAATACCATTAATCTGCAAAAGCTCTTGCCGCAACGTTTCTACCGATACTTTCTCCATCTCTTGCAGTGAACCCCCGTAGTTTTCTATTAAATAGCGAATAAAATGCTTGATTTTTTTGGCCTTTTGATTGTAATAACCAGATGAACGAATAACACTGGCTAATTCAGCAAGCTCTACAGCATCCAGTGCAGAAATTGAGAGTAGATTTCTCTTTTTAAGTTCAGAGATTGCCTTTTCAACGTTTTTCCAGGCTGTATTTTGAGTAAGAATGGCACCGATAATAATCTCCAGTGCTCCATCCCCTGGCCACCAGTGACGTGGCCCAATTACATTCAGCAGATGCTGAAAAATTTTTTGCAAGCGTGCAGAGGTCAATTCCGGCGAGAATTTGCTATTAGTAACCATTACCTTTATTTTGCCTCTGAATGCTAAGGTTTAATTACACCATAAGGAAACTGAAATAAAGTTAAGATTATTTTGAATTAGAATCAAGAAAAAAATCAGCCATTAATTTCTGAGGTTGTTGATATCGTAGCTAACCAACCGCAACTTTATTATTGATTGAGATAGTTTTTACTACTATATTATATGTAACTTAATCTTTTCACAAAAGGCCGGGGGACTGATTTTACTAAACACTGCAGGACAAACTATGAAGACCGGAAAAATTTGGCAAGGGCGATTTTCTCGACCTACTGCCACCGAGATGGAAAAATTCAGCCATTCACTAAGCGTTGATCGCAGATTATGGCGCGAGGACCTAGCTGTGAACCGTGCCTGGACCGAAGCACTGGTTGGCGTAGGGCTATTAACTCCCGACGAATTTGCCACTATCCAACAAGGGCTGAATCAGATAGAAAAAGAAATGGCCAACAATGAATTCCCCTTTCACCCCAATGATGAAGACATCCACAGTGCTATCGAACGACGATTGAGTGAGTTAATTGGTGACAAGGGCGCCAAAATTCACACTGGCCGTAGTCGTAATGATCAGGTTATTACCGACCTTTTTCTCTATTTACGTAAACAACTCCAGCACACACTGACAGAGCTGCGACAACTTCAAGAAGTACTGGTAAACATAGCCGACTCTCAGCATAAGCTTATCATGCCAGGTTACACTCACCTGCAACAGGCCCAGCCTGTTCTATTTTCGCACTACGTCATGTCCTTGTTCTGGATTTTGGAACGGGATCGTCAGCGCTTGCAGCGGGCTCAGCAAGACTGTGGAACTTTGCCTCTTGGGTCGGGTGCTCTGGCTGGCAGTGGATTTGCAGTAGATCGCCACTTACTGGCTCAAAAACTCGGTTTTACAAAAATATCTGAAAATAGCATCGATGCTGTCAGTCACCGCGACGTGCCAATTGAAATTGCTTTCCATCTGACACAGCTCCTCTTACACATGAGTCGCTACGCTGCTGACCTCATCTTGTGGTCTACCCAAGAGTTCAACTTTGTTTCCCTGGATCAGGCCTATTGCACAGGCAGCAGCATGATGCCCCAAAAGTGCAACCCCGACAGTCTGGAACTACTGCGAGGCAAAGCAGCCAGTGCTGTGGGGCATTTGCAAGCCCTTTTAACTCTTTGCCATGGATTACCCCACACTTACAATCGCGATCTACAAGAAGACAAACCCCACATCTTTGCCATCCTTGATTTAAGCCACGAAAGTCTGCTGATTTTTCGAAATGTTTGGGCTACACTGAAAATAAATGACAAAGCCATAAAAGAAAAGTTGGGGTCTAACATCTTAGCTACTGAACTTGCCGATTACCTAACTACTCGGGGAATGCCCTTTCGAGAGAGTCATCAAACGGTCGGACGAATTGTACGTTGGGCAGAAGAAAATAACTTACAACTGGAAAATATCCCATTGGAAAAGTACCAAGAGTTTTCTGCCTTATTTAGCGACGATGTCAAACAATGGTTGAAAATAGAACACAGTGTAGCACGCCGCAACTTACCTGGCGGAACTGGCCCCAAGGCCGTACATCAACAAATTCTCCAGGCCAAAAAAATCTTGCAGCAAACACAAGCATCAACTATCAACCCTGCCTAAGATTGACAAACCTTTTGTAAAGTTTCTATTGCCCAGCAGGCATGTTCCTTTACTAACTCATCTTCATGTTTGGTTAGCATTTCCAACCAGGGGAAAAAACGCAATTCTGCTGAATTACCCATAGCCACTGCTACATTGCGTAGAAGTCCCACTTGCTTGGAACGTCGTAAGGGACTACCTTTGAAACTACCAATAAATTTTCGTAATACCATTTGGGTAAATTCAGCTAAATCGGGGTTGAAAAAACCATCTCGTGGTTGGAATTCATTAACCGAACTAATTTGGGGTTTACGGTTCCAAGGGCATACTTCTTGACAAATATCGCATCCAAAAATGTGATTTTGTAACAACGGACGTAATTCCAAAGGGATCGCCGAGCGTGATTCAATGGTCAAATAGGCAATACATCGGCGTGCATCCAATACGTAAGGAGCAACCAAAGCACCAGTGGGACAGGCATCAATACAACGCCGGCATGTTCCACAGCGGTCTGACATTGGTTCATCGGCCGGCAATTCCAGATCTAACAAAATTTCACCCAGAAAAAACCATGACCCAAATCGTGGATTTAATAAGGAGGTATTCTTCCCCCACCAACCTAAGCCGGCGTATTTAGCCAAAACTCGTTCCAATATTGGGCCAGTATCTACGTACATTTTTGCTGCTATTTTTGCTCCCACCAGTTGTTGAATACGCTCCAATAGTCGCTGCAGTTTCCGCAAAAGAACCTGGTGATAATCCTGCCCCCAGGCATACCGCGAGATCCACCCTCGGCCAGGGTCTTTTCGCGAAATCGAATAGGGAAAATCGGTAGCATAGCTCAATCCACACACTACTACCGATTTCACTTCTGGCAGAACCAACCGCAAATCCAATCTCTTTTCACAGCCATGCAGCAGATAAGTCATTTCGCCAGCATAGCCCCGTGCCAGCCACTGCTCGAAATAATGTTGTTCTGGAAACGGCCCTGCTGGAGCAACTCCCACAAGGTCGAAACCAATTTCCAATGCGCTTGTTTTAATAGCCTGTTTTAAAGACAAGGTTTCCATAAATGAACTTGCTCAACAAGAAAATAGGGATTATTGTAGAGAGAAGGAATAATTTGGGATTCAGAATACGAACAGGGAAGAGTAACCAAGCATTTCTGCTCATCAAAGGGGGCGGTGGCAAAATACCATGAAGGTTCATCGAGTCTTATTTGTTGAAATACTGGATCAGCGCGCTCGACTGTCTTGAAGAGTTTCGATAAACTTCGGGAGACAATTCTGATAATCTATTAATAAATTCATTCCCCCTCTTCATCCTGAATTCCATACAGGCGCAATTTCTCCCGCAGCGTAGAACGAGAAATACCAAGAATGCGTGCTGTTCTCGACTTGTTTCCCTTGTTTTCTTTCAGCACGTAGATAATATGTCGCTTTTCAATTTCATCGAGGGACATATTGGCAGAGGTTATTCCCTCCCCCAAAATTGGAGCCTTGTCGCTTTCCAGTTGCAGTTCCCGAGGCAGATGCTCCGGTAGAATATATTCATCGCGACAAAGAATAACCGCACGTTCAATCACGTTTTTTAACTCCCGCACGTTTCCTGGCCAGGGATAATGAAGCAGGATTTCCTCTGCTTTGGGATTGAAACCCAAAATATTCTTGTTGAAATTGCGATTTTCCTGATCGAGAAACAATTTAGCTAAGTGCAAAATATCTTCAGGATGCTCGCGAAGGGGTGGTATGTCAATCACCCACACTTTAAGGCGATAATAAAGATCTTCCCGAAATGACCCTTCGCGTACGCAAGTTTCCAGATTCTGGTTCGTTGCGGCAATGATACGTACATCGATTTTGATATCAGAGATTCCACCCACTCGCCGTAAGCTTTGAGTTTCCAGAATCCGTAATAATTTGGGCTGTAAACTTAATTTAAGACTGGATATTTCGTCCAGAAATACTGTGCCACCATTAGCTAATTCAAAAAGCCCCTTTTTCATTGTTCGCGCATCGGTAAATGCACCTCGTTCATGCCCAAACAATTCACTTTCTAATAGATTGTCCGGGATGGCGCTGCAATTAATTTTAATTAACGGCTTGTCTCGGCGGTTACTCGAGTAATGAATGGCATTTGCAACCAATTCCTTGCCTGTGCCACTTTCACCCTGGATTAAAACAGAGGTACGGGGGGTAGTACTAACTAATCTAATCTGTTCTCTTACCGCCTCAATCTGAGAACTAACACCATAAATTTCACATTCTGGCATGCCGGCTAAATGCAGGCGTTTGAGGCGTAAAACTTCGCGTCGCAACTTTTGGGTCTCTAACGCTTTTTCTACTACCAACCTTAGTTCATCAAGATCAAAAGGTTTTATCAAATAATCAAAGGCGCCGTTTTTCATCGCTTCGATTGCTGGTTCAAGCTCTGCAAAAGCAGTCATCATAATAACCAGAATATCCTGATCCCAGGCCTTTATTTTTTTGAGAATCTCTAAACCATCTTTGCCGGGAAGCCTAATATCTAACAACACCAGATCAACAATTTGATCTTTAATAATCTTCACCCCTTCTTCACCGGTAAGGGCAGTTTTAACCTCATAGCCCCTTTTACGCAAAACCTCGGCAATAGAAAAACCGAGGTCTTCATTATCTTCGATGATTAAAATGCTTGCCTCTACCAAAACTACTCCTCCGTAGGTAATAATAAGGTAAAAACAGACCCTTTTCCTAGTTCGCTTTCCACACGAATTTCCCCCCCATGCTCCTGAATAATGCGGTAAACAATTGAAAGCCCCAAGCCTGTGCCCTGAGATTTAGTAGTGAAAAAAGGATCAAATATGGTCTCAAGATGTTCAGGTCTAATGCCCACCCCTGAATCTGCCAGTTTGACTTCCACAAATGTCGAGACCTTATCGCGCACGCGATAACCTCGTTTGCGGCGATCGAAAGTCTGGAGTTTAGTAGATACGGGACGTGCCTTAATTTGCAACTTCCCCCCTTCTGGCATAGAATCGAGGGCATTTATGATAAGATTGAAAAAAACTTGCTGAATCTGGTTCAAATCTACCAGCACCGGAGGAAGGTGCTTGGCATAATTCTCCTCCAGCTCTACCTGACAAGCAGCAATGCGCTTATGCAAAAGGGTAATCACTTCACGAACGATATCTGGCAAATGATGCTGTTTTTTTAGTGGGGGGCGCGGCCGAGCATAGGAAAAGAACGCTTTAAGTAGCTCATCAAGCCGATTAACCTGACGAATAATTCGCTGTAAATACTCCCCGTGCGGATCATCAGAATCTATTTCTTCTTCTAGAGTCTGAACCATGGTTTTAATTCCAGCCAAAGGATTGCGGATCTCATGGGCAATTCCAGAGGCCAAAACTCCAAGCGAAGCCAGCCGATCCATGCGAATCATCTCAATCTGCAATCGTTTGATCTCTGAAATATCTCGAAAAGTAATAATTGTACCCACTTTGTGGTTGAAATTATTTTTCCAAGGGGTATTTGAAAACCCAATATGAGCTTTTTCACCGTTTTTGGTAGTAATTTCCATTTCCCGATTCAACAACAGAGTATTTGCGCGAGAATTAGTTGGTAGCAACTGCTCGCTTTCGGTTTTGGGAAAAATCTCATCCAACGATTTATTAATTACCTCCTCAGCGCGATAGCCAAGGATTTCCTCCGCACCAGAATTGAAATAAGTAATACGCCGTTCCATATCCACTGTAATCAGACCAGAGTTCATGCTCTGAATAATACTTTCAGTAAAATTTTTCAGATCGATAAGTTGCTGTTCCAATTTTTTCTTTTCAGTGATGTCACGAGCAATTCCTACCGCTCCAACAACCTTATCATCTTCAAATAATGGAGTCAGATTCGTAGAGAAATAAATCCACTGGCCGTCTTTATCGGGGATTCGAATTTCAATCACATTCGACTTTCCGGTTTTGCACTGCTCCCACGCCTCAAGCACCAAATTCCGATCGTCCTTGTGTACCAGATCAACAAAGTATTTTTCCAACCAATCCTTTCGGGAATAGTGGGTCAGAATGGAAATACGATTGTTAACAAAAATTAGCTGACCTTGTTCATCAAGAGTAAAAATGAGGTCATTAGCATTTTCGATCAAATCTCGATATCTGTACTTTGTACGACGAATTTCTTCCTGCAGTTGGAGATTGTGATTGCGTATTTCCGCCATTTGGAGTACATTTTCAATTACATTGACCAGTTCCCGATGGCCAAATGGCTTAATAAGAAATGCAGACAGGCCTTTTTTGAACAGGGCTCTCTGGTCAATACCGTCATCATCGCGAGCCGTGAGCATAATTACTGGAATGTGATTTACTTTTTCAAATCGAGGATCGGTAATGAACGTCTCAAAGAACTCATCGCCGTTGATGCGAGGCATCATGTAGTCTAGTAAAATCAGATCAGGTTTTTCTGCAAGAATTTTTTCAAATCCTGCCTCGGGTGAATCAGCTTCAAGGTACTCCATACCTGCCTTTTTGATGATGATCCGTCCAATGTCCAACATACTGGGATCATCATCAATCAGCAATATCTTCTTTTTCTGCTTTTTCATACCACCAACGTCCCTTTTTTAAATTCCAAAAAAGCCAGGGGCGGTAACTGTTTTTCCCTTTCGCTTATTAGTAATGTTTGAGGACTCGATATTTGCGTCTTTTTCGTAAGGAAGAGATACATAAAAGGTTGAACCTTCTCGCCATTTGGATTTAACCCAAATCTTACCATTGTGCATCTCAACAAAATGTTTAGCCAAACTCAACCCCAATCCGGTCCCCCCGTATTTACGAGAGATGCTACCATCTAACTGCAAAAATTCACCAAAAATCTTGTTCACATCCTCTTCTTTCATCCCAATACCAGTATCACGTACAAAGAACAGAATTTCATTATCATGCTTCTGGGCTCCGATTTCAATCTCCCCTTTTTCAGTAAATTTGATAGAATTGCCAATAATATTGAGAAATACCTGATAAATCTTTCGTGGATCAACATTAATAACCGGCAACTTGTTCTCTACACTTAGAATTAAATTTAAATTTTTCTCCCGTATTGTCGGTTTCACTGTGGCAATTACAGCTTCTAAAATGTCGTACACGGAACAAACTTCCCTTTCCAGTCGCATACGTCCATCTTGAATCTTAGAAAAGTCCAGAATTTCATTTATCAGGTCCAGAAGGTGATGACCACAAGCAATCACATTCTGCAAAGCTTTGACTTGCTCTTCATTTACCTGACCATAAAGTCCATCTCGTAACAGTTCGGCATAGCCTAAAATGCCATTCAAGGGTGTGCGTAACTCGTGACTAACATTAGAAACAAACTGGGATTTAATTTGATTCAATCTTTCTAATTCTCGGTTTTTAGAAACCAGCTCCTCATTCATCCGTCTGATCTCTTCATTGCGCTGACGTCGTTCTGCTTCCCATTGAAGCCGCATCGAAATATCCCGTGCTACCCCATAATAACCACTTATCACATCACCATTATTCCTGGCAGCTAAATTAATTTCCACCGGAATCTGACGGCCATCCTTAGTAAGAACTCTAGTCTCTAAATTCTCTAATAAGTGCTTACGACGGACTTGTTTAATCCATCTTTTAATTTTTACTCTCTCTTCCTCTACAAGCAAATCTTTAAAATAGCGTCCTATCAGCTCACGACGAGTAAACCCGGTAAGTTGCTCTACTTTGCGATTAACAAAGGTAATCCGACCCTGAACATCTAAAGAATAAATCCCATCATTAGCGCATTCTACCAAATTCTGGTAGTACTGTTCTGTTCTTTCCTGTTTGTTTTCGAGATGTTTTTCGGCCAGTGCTTTTTTTACAGTAACCGGTAGAGTCATCAAATAACCCGGTGATTTGACGATATAATCAAACGCACCTTTTTTCATCGCCTGAACAGCAACTCGTTCGTTTCCCTGACCGGTAACAATAATTACTGGAAGAGAAAGCTTCTTTTGGTAAATAGAATCGAGTACAGCTAACCCATCCTTCCCCGGCAAAGAATAATCTAATATCATCAAATCATAGTTGTTGTCCGAGCTATTACTAATCTTGGCAATAGTTTCATCAGCGGTAAAAGTTTTGTCAATCTCTATTCCTTTGATGTTTTGCTTTAGGGCAAGCTCGGTCAATTCGGCATGATCTACATTGTCTTCCACCAACAGAATTCTGAACTTCAAAGACATAGGTCCTCCATCCCCATAAAAATCTTTAATCAACTATTTCCCTGCGAGTCTTCTATCAATTTGTATTCTACGTCAATAGTACTTTGTTCTTGGGGTAAGTTTTTGGGCAAAATGACCCGGAAAATTGAACCCTTTCCCACTTCACTTTCCACCTCGATTCGTCCATGGTGAAGTTCGACAATCTGTTTTACTAACGCCAGCCCTAAACCTGTCCCCCGCTCTTCCCTCAACTCTTCCGCTTCTTTTATCCGATAGAACTTCTCAAAAATACGATCTAAATGTGCCTTGGCAATGCCGTAACCGTTGTCAACAACCTGCAATACCACTTCTTTATCATTAAGTTCTTTCAGATACAGTGCCACTTTGCTATGAGGGGGACTATATTTTACAGCGTTAGAGAGCAAATTCAGAATCACTTCTGAAATCATTTTTTCATCAACGTAAGCGGTAACTGCCTTGGGGGGAAGATATACATCAATTTTCGTATCTTTTTCTTGTGCCTGGAGATTAGCAAAATACAAAAGACTTTCCACAAGTTCATTCAAATTAATCTTTGCTGGTTTAAAGTCTATCCGCCCAGCTTCAATGCGAGCAAGATCGAGAAATTTATTCACCAAAGCAGCTAAACGATCGGATTCCTGCTTAATAATCCGGACATATTCAGCGATGTTGTTGTTCGTGGCTGCTGTTTCCAGCAATAGCTCAGCAAATCCAGAAATAGAGGTTAAAGGAGAACGCAATTCATGAGCAACTAATGATACCAAATCAGTTTTCATCCGGTCGATCTCTTTCTCCTTGGTAATATCTCGCAATACAGTAACTACCCCCATCAACTCGTCCTCACGACCGTAAATTCGGGTGGCTTTTGCCTGAAATACCGTCTCGTCATGTTGTTGTGGTAATTGGAGACTAATTTCACGCGTAAAAGTACTTTCCAAACGAGTTTCTTTAACTTCTTCCAACAACTTTAACAATTCAACGTTGCCAATAACTTCGTTAATAGACTTTTCTAATAGTTGACTTTCCCTTATGTTAAACCATTGCTCGATAGCATTATTAACAAGTACAATACGATCCTGAACATCCGTCACAATTACCCCGTCAGCGATATTGCGAATGATGGTCTGGGTTTTGGCTCTTTCCGAAATTATTTTGTTGAGATTCATATTGTGAAGTCGCCGCAATTCCTCAACCATGTAGTTAAAAATTTTGGCCAGGCGACCAATTTCGTCGTTGCTATCCACCTCTACTCTCTGGGAAAAGTTACCCCTGGCAATTTCGGTAGCAGATTTAGTAAAACGCTCGATTGGATCAGCAATCTTTTTCCAGTAATACAACGCACCTGAAAGCGCTATCAGAATACCAAAAACTATAAGTAACCAAAATTTAACCCAAAGATTACTGATAGCCCTTATGGCCTGTTGACGAGACATTTCCACGGTCAATTTCCATTGGGATGAAGTAGAAACGTTAGCCAGGGCCCCCAGCCAAATTTGTCCGGTTGCGGATTTAAAACGGTACGTACTAAACGGCGCAGAAACCGCTGGGGCGGAAAAAACTACATGTTTGCGTTGTTGAATTTCATTATGGAAACTTAACCTCCCAGGGATAGAAACTGGTTGTTGCAAGCCATCCCAAACTAAAAACTTTGTCTTCCAACCCTGCTGTGTTGCATAATCATGCAATCCCTTCATCACTGGAACCAAATTGACAATCAATACAAAAAAATCTTGACCTGAATAAGAACCAGATGGCAATCTGGTAAACAGTGCATAGGGACAACTATCAAGGCTCGAATAATAGACATGGCTCAGTAAGAAACTATGACTTTGGTTTTGACCAGTAATACTTTTAAGAAATCGCTGGACAGCATTAGAACGGAAAAAATGACGATAATTGGGGGACTCATAAACTATCCGACCAGTATGGTAGGAAGGACCCGAGAAAAACTCCACTCTCTGAATCGCCACATAAGCAGGAGTATCTCGCAGCGAGTTTTTAATGAGTTTTTGACAAAAAGCTAAGTTTCGAGAATGCGAATATGCCCCCTGCAGCGTTAACAGAAATTCATTCCATTTTGCCAAATATTGCTCAGAGAGAACGGTAGCTAATAGAGCAGCTTGATTTTTCAATTTCTGCTGTGCAGCCGCTTCTAACTCCTTAGTTGCATTGTGAATAAAATAAAAGCCTGCGATTGCCAAAGGCAATAATGCAACCAACAGTACAATAACAAGCAGTCGATGAAGTAATTTTTTACGTCTAAACAACTTCATGGCATTAAAGGTATCATTCTGCTATTACGACATTGCGCCCTGCCTGTTTAGCATTATACAGCCTGCGGTCAGCTATCTCAATTAATCCTTTTGCTGTACGGCTATCATCAGGAAAATTGGAAACTCCCATACTGATGGTCAATTTCCCATTAGGTTGTCTCTCTTCATGGGGAATGGGATCATCTTCTATCAATTTACGGATTTTTTCAGCTACAATCACGGCAGAGTTCTTATCAGTTTCCGGCAAAATGAGAGCAAATTCTTCACCACCATAACGCGCAGCGATGTCTATCTTTCGAACATTGGAACACAATATATTAGCAATATGTTTCAGCACTTCATCGCCAGCCAAGTGACCATTGCGATCATTATAATACTTAAAAAAATCAATATCCATCATCACAAGAGAAACATTCAAATTGTGACGTTCTGCCCGATTGATTTCATGTTCCAACTGCTCACGAAAATAGCGGTAGTTAAACAAGCCTGTTAAACCATCGGTAATTGCCAATTGCTGAAGTCGCTCTCTAGCCTCACTAAGTTCTTGCATTCGCTGGTGTAGTTGATCCTGAAGAAACTTAATCCGTAGCAAAGATTTCACCCGTGCCATTAACTCAGTTTTGTTAAATGGTCTGGAAATAAAGTCGTCGGCACCAGCTTCGATCCCTCGTATTTTGTCCTCCACGCTTGTCAAGGCAGTAACCATTATTATCGGAATAAATTGGGTTTCTGGATCGTTCTTAAGAATTTTACAGACCTCATATCCACTCATTTTGGGCATCATAACATCCAACAGAATCAAATCAGGTTTTTCGTCTCTAACCTTCTGAAGAGCCTCTTGACCGCTTTTAGCTTCTATTACCTCATAGCCGGCAGCAGTTAAATAAGCTTTTTGTAACTCTAGATTAATAGCTATATCGTCAACTACTAAAATTTTTAGGATTTTCGCTTGCTTCATCAGCGATTTGCAGAAGTGCCTCCGCGAATGCGTCCAAAGTTTCTTTAGATTCAGTTTCGGTAGGTTCGATCATCAAAGCCTCGTGCACAATGAGAGGGAAATATATTGTAGGAGCATGAAAACCCAGATCTAACAATCGTTTTGCAATATCGGTGGTTCTCACCCCATATTGCTTCTGACGTTCGGCCGAAAGCACAAATTCATGCATCGGGCGTGTCGGGTAAGGTAAATGGTACATCGACTTCAATCGTTCCAAAAGATAGTTAGCATTCAAAATAGCCATTTTACTGGCTTCTTTGAGCCCCGATGCCCCCATCATTCGAATATAGGCAAATGCTTTTACCATCACAGTGAAATTGCCAAAAAAGGTAGCAACCTTACCAATGCTCTTGGGACGGTCGTAATCAAGAAAATAGTAACCATCTTTCAATTCCACTGTAGGAACTGGCAAAAAATCAACCAATTTCTTGGAAACTCCCAATGGGCCACTACCGGGCCCACCCCCACCATGAGGAGCAGAAAAAGTCTTGTGAAGATTAAAATGAACCACATCAAAACCCAAATCTCCAGGCCGCACGATACCCAGCAGGGCATTAAGATTAGCCCCATCCATGTAAAGCAACGCTCCTGCCTCAGCAACCAATCTGCACACTGTTTCAATCTGTGTTTCAAACAATCCCAGAGTATTGGGATTGGTCAACATCAGAGCAGCAACTTCATCATCAAGATGACGCTTAAGATCATCTAAATCTATTAAACCTTTATCATTAGATTTAATTTGCACCGCCTGATAACCTACAAGGGAAGCACTGGCGGGATTGGTTCCATGTGCAGAATCTGGCAATAATACCTTTTTACGGGGATTGCCCTGATCTTCGTGATAGGCACGAATGAGCAGCAGACCAGTAAGCTCACCATGTGCCCCTGCAGCAGGCTGTAAAGTTATTGCCTCCATCCCGGCGATCTCGCAAAGATATTGACCCAATTCATGCATTAACGCCAATGCCCCTTGCACATCTTCCTCATCTTGCAATGGATGAAGAGCTACAATCCCCTCCAGACGTGACACAACTTCATTAATCTTAGGATTGTATTTCATTGTACAGGAGCCAAGAGGATAAATGCCTTTCTCTACATGGTAATTTAGCTGTGAAAGGGCGATGAAGTGTCGCATCACTTCAAGTTCAGACACCTCTGGGAGTTCAGCAGGTTGCGAGCGTAAGAATTCTGCCGGGATTAAATCAGCTACTTCTTTAATAGGAATAGTCAGTTCTGGTAAACTATAACCCTTGCGTCCGCTAGCACCAAGCTCAAAAATCATTTTTTGTGGTGCAGAGATCATTTGATCTATAAGCAATAATAGTTAGTGAATGAACGTAAGCATAAAAAAATTACAACAATATTTTTAGATTGTCAAGTGGTTTTTGTGATTGAAACTCTATTCTACCAGCATAGAAAAATCAAACGCCGGAGCAGAATGAGTAATCTTTCCAACAGAGATAAAATCCACCCCAGTAGCAGCAATTTCGCGAATATTTTCCAAGGTGATAGTGCCTGAGGCTTCCAGGGGTACTCTACCGCTTGTAATTGCCACTGCCTGCCGAATCTCAGATACAGACATATTGTCCAGCATGATTTGATCCACCGTTAGTGCCAATGCTTCTTTTAGTTCATCCAAAGAAGTAACCTCAATTTCGATCCGGGCAGTAATTCCTTCCCGCCTAAGATGGTCAAGGCACTTTTGCACTGCGGTATTAATACCTCCCACAGATCGAATATGATTTTCTTTGATCAAAATCATGTCGTACAGTCCCATGCGGTGATTGGTACCTCCACCTACTTTTACAGCGTATTTCTCTAACATTCGCCAGCCAGGAGTAGTCTTGCGCGTATCTAATAACTTGACAGGGAACCCTCGAATTGCTTCTACAAACTGGTGGGTAAGAGTAGCAATGCCAGAAAGATGTGCCAGAAAATTCAATGCCGTTCGCTCTGCCATTAGCAAGCTTTTCAGACTACCCTGCAATTGCAGTACCACTTCTCCATCGGAAAGGAACTGACCATCATTCTTAAGCACCTGAGATTCTACACTGGAATCTACCTGATTAAACACCAACCTGCAGATTTCTACTCCCGCCAGTATCCCTTCCTGTCTGGCAACAATTTTTGCCTTTCCCTGCTCTTCACCGTCTAAAATAGCACTTGAGGTCAGATCGCCGCGTTCTCCCAGATCCTCCTGAAGAGCCATACTAATTAGCTGCTCAATCCATTTACGATCAATCATCATTGCATGAAATTTAATTGCAGTTCTCAAGTTAAGTATTTAGAACATCCTGGCAAATCCAAACATAACCACCAGTCCATCATAATTTTTCTTGTCCATGATAGATTGACGAAATCGCAGGAGATAGTAACGAATGTCCAAATTTAAAAGTAACTGCCCCCGAGTGCCAGCAACATAATCTACTTTGATGCCAGTAAATTCAGAAAAAGTCCAAATTGTGCGGGAATAGTGTAGACTTCGTGGGGACGTATTGCGATCGGTATATTCTACTCCGAGAACTGGTCCTAAGCCTATTGTGAAGTAAAAACGAAAATTAGAATTAGAATCCTTTGAGAACAAACACTTATTAGCTCCCAAATAGAATTGGAACAACACGGCACTACGCTCATAAGACACATAGTTACCGTATAAGTAAGGGTCCTGAGTTAAATAGAGTCTATCTTCAGTAATTGAAACAATGCCAAAGTCCGCTTCGAAACTAAATGGTTTTTGAAGCCAGTGGTTAAATCGCCCGCCTAAGCCCAAAAATTGACCATAAAACACCCCTAAATAGATTCCAGCTGCGGAATTAAATACCCTCGGTTTAGGCAACCGTACTCGGACAGCGTCTGTTTCTTCAACTGTTGATTTTCTGAACGCTTCCGACAAAGGCTTTTCCTGTGCAAGGCTGACGGTTGTTAAAATTAACTCACTTACCAGAATTATGTTGACAAGTCTTCTTTTCAATTTAAACCTTATAATAGATTCCTCAACACTGGCCTTAACACTCTTTTCACGATAGATAACGATACAATTCCTATCAATGCAACTAAAATCGTTCTGTGGGTACATTCACCAACAGTGAGTCCCAGAGCCAGACCAGCCGCGGGTGGATGCTCCGTGTCTGTAACTACCATAATAAATATCGACAGGCCCACAGCCAAAGCACCAAAAATAACATCTGAACACTCATTAACAACTGGTAAACTCGTAAGTGTCGAAATCAATGATAACCGATAGCAAGGCCAACCAACAGCTATTCCGACTAAATATCCTCCTATTAGAAACCTCGGTCTTGACACCTGTGCTTCAGGCATTGCAAATGCTATAAAAGCACTGGCACCCAAAGCAGCAACGATAACGGCATCTGATATGGCGTTTAAAAATAACAGTATTATGAAAACCGATACTGCTGCCAAAAGACATTGTAATACATATCTGATTTTATTGTTCCTAAATTTTTCATCAAAAACTTTCATTTTATTTTTGCCTAATTTTCTATCGTTCTTCCTTGCGCAGTTGTTTGATTTCCTCGATTTTTCTCAATGCGACTCTACCATAGTCACTGCCAGCTCCATAGCGTTTTACAATCTTGTCGAAAATAGCTTGAGCTTTGTCCAATTCTCCTAATTTCATGTAGGCTAACCCGGATTCATATTCCGCAGTAACATCCCAGGGAAGTTTGGTAGGTTTGGCCAAATAACTAACTTTTAGGTATTCGGCAATGGCTTTTTCAAACTGTCCCATCTTAAAATAGCTTTTCCCGATCCAATATTGGATTTCAGCCTCAGTCTCACGATCAGCCTCATCCAGTAAACTTCGCAAATGCTCGATGGCACGATTATACTCATTAAGATTGATGTAGAAAATGCCCATTTGTATTTTTTTCTCCAAGGCATCCGCAGCATTGGGGAACTTCTGCAGATACTGGCGAACCATCATTAAAGCAGAATCGTAAATACCCAAATCGCTGTACACCTTGATGAGGTATTGAGTAGCCGTCTGCTCTACATTTGCATCTGGATGGAGCTTCAAAACTCGTTTGAACGCAGAAATTGCATTTTCAAACTTTTTAGTTTTGTAGTAGAAATCTCCCAATGTTAAATAAACCAATGGCAACACTTCAGAATCTGGATAGTGCCTGGGGATTCGTGTTAAAATTTTTAATCCCTCCTCAGTCCTATTGAGGATTAAATAGACTTTACCCAGACTGTACTTCGCATACTCAACATATTTAGTTTTCTTGTACTTGGAAAGAATACGCTTAAAAGATTTAATTGCCAATTCGAAGTTTTTATTATTGAGATAATAATTACCTTTCTCGTATTCAAATTCTGCCAGATATCGATTTAACTTTTTGTAACGCTTCTTGAATTGTCTAATATTCATGTCGGCTTTTGTTATCTGACCTAATTTCAACAAACATAAGATTGACCTTGCTTCGATTTCCATAGGATCATATTCCTGAGACAAATTGGTCAATGCCTTCTGGTAGTGTCCAAGAGCTTCTTTGAATTTTCCAAGGTCGAACAACAGGTCAGCCAATTTAACTTCGGCAGCGAAACTTTCTAGACTGTTTGGAAACCGTGAGAGCAAGATTTGATAGGTCTCCACAGCCTGTTGCCAATCCTGACGAAGCTTGGCTA
>MZGM01000055.1 GCA_002085035.1 Candidatus Zhuqueibacterota bacterium 4484_219 | reverse complement strand
ATTTGCGTAACTCATCCGGCCAGTCACTTAATCTAAGTGATGGCGACGCGCTGACTATCTCGTGTTTAAAGAACGGCGCTTTAATTACGGGCAACTTTACGGTTAGTGATGATAGTTCTATGGATGGTAGTATTTGGACTCTTGCAGATTTGAATACGCAGATTGCCTCAGTATTAGGTCTTTCTGAAACGACTCAGGTTTCGATAGACTCTTCAGGCAGGCTAAATATTCAAGGTGATCCTGGTGCCGACAATGAGCTCAGTGCTATTTCCATTTCCGAGTCTAACAATTCCGTCCTGGGTTCTACCATGAGTTTTACAGAGATCCAGGAGGCTAAAGATGCAAAATACAGCACGAACGTTACCATCTACGATGCTTTGGGCCATAAACATACCTTAACGTTGACTTTTAAGAAGACTGTTATTCCTGGTCAGTGGACCTGGGAAGCCCAGCTTGGTGGTGATGAGACAATAAGTGCCGGTGGACAGGGAAAATTAGCATTTAATCCTGATGGGTCATTGCTTTCCTTCACTTACGATGGTGGAGCTACGGCGTTGCAATTTAATCCCAACAATGGTGCTGATCCGATGAATGTGATTCTTGATGTTGGTACTACCAGTAGCTACGATGGGTTAACTCAATTTTCTGCTCCTTCGGCAGTTGTTATCAACTCTCAGGATGGTTATGCTAGCGGTAATCTCTCTTCTATTAGCATTGCTCAGAATGGAGAAATAACCGGACTGTTTACCAATGGGGTTACTAAAACATTAGCTCAAATTGTGCTGGCTGTGTTTAACAATCCCAGTGGTTTACTAAAAGTAGGTGACAACATGTTCAGCACCTCGGCCAATTCTGGAGCGCCTGCAAAAGGAGCAGTAGGAGAGGTTATTCAATCCACCATCCTGCCCGGAAGCCTGGAAATGTCCAACGTCGATCTGGCTGAAGAGTTCACCGATATGATTGTGGCACAGCGCGGCTTTCAGGCTAATGCACGAGTTATCACTACCAGCGATGACATGCTTAATGAACTTGTCAATCTCAAGCGGTAAATAATACGGGGAGACGACCCGACTGTGGGAATAAGGCAGCGGGTCGTCTCTAATATTGAATCTTTTTCGAGAATTGATCATGATCAAAGTCACAACGCTAAATGGTAAAGAGCTGGTAATTAATGCAGAACTTATTGAGACAGTTGAACAGACTCCAGATACTATCATCACATTAACAACAAATAAGAAACTAATTGTCCTGGAAGATGCTGATGATATTATTGATAAAGTAATAGAGTATAAGCAAAAAATTTTTTCTTCTCCTGAAAACTCAACCCCGCTTAATCCAACATTGTTTTAAGAGGTAGATGAAAGATGGATATTGCTACAATAATTGGTATTGTCGCGGGAATTTTCCTGATTTTGCTCTCAATCACGATGAAAGGTGCGTTGAACGCTTTCATCGATCCTGGTTCAATGTTAATCGTAATTGGTGGTACTTTTGCTGCAACTCTGATTAATTATCCTCTTCCAGAGATGATTGGTGTAATAGGAGTAGTGAAGAAGGCTTTTTTGCATAAAGCGCCTGACCCGCGCGACACTATTAAGCAAATTGTTAAATTTGCAGAGGTTGCTCGTAGAGAAGGAATTCTTGCTCTTGAAGATCAAATGAACACAGTTGAAGACAGCTTCTTACGACAGGGGCTGCAGCTTGCAGTAGATGGCACCGAACCAGAATTAATGCGGACAATTTTAGGTACTGAAATTTCCTACTTACAAGAACGCCATGAAGCGGGAAAGGGAATTTTCCAATCTATGGGTGCCTATGCCCCTGCATTTGGCATGATCGGCACCTTGATAGGATTGGTTTTAATGTTATCCAGCATGGATGATCCCTCGGCGATCGGGCCAGGAATGGCTGTTGCTCTTATTACCACCTTCTACGGTGCCGTGCTCGCTAATTTGATCTTTCTCCCGATTGCAGGAAAGTTGAAAACCCGTTCTAATCAAGAAGTAATGAACAAGGAACTTATAATGGAAGGGGTTTTGTCTATTCAATCCGGTGATAACCCCAGGATTGTGGAACAGAAATTAATTTCGTTTCTGCCGCCAAAAATCCGTAGTGATCTAGTTAATACATAATTTTTAAACAAGCCATGCGAGTACAGCAAAGACGACGAAGTGATAGAAAGAAAACATCGCAAGATGGTGAGGGCGGGGCTCCTGGTTGGATGGTAACTTATGGTGACTTGATGTCGTTACTGCTTTGTTTTTTCGTCCTGATAGTTTCCTTTTCGTCAATACAATTGTCAGAATTCCAAAAAGCGATGGGGTCATTAAAAGGAGCATTAGGAGTGCTAAAGTTTAGACAGTCCACAGTGCAACTGAGTAATTTGCCTAATCCTGAGGTGATGGGATTCCAGCATACTGATATGGGAAATCGAATTTCAGAACTGGCTCAGTTTATTGAACAACAGGGGTTGACGGATTCGATTCAAATTCGATTAACTGATACGGGAATTGCCATTCGGTTGTTGAATCCTATTCTTTTCGATTTGGGCAAAGCCGATTTGAAACCTCGAGTTTTTCCCATATTGGACAAGATTATTGCCATAGTAAAAACTGGCAATACCAAGGTTCGCATTGAAGGACATACCGATAATTTGCCTATTCACACCCCACAGTTCCCTTCCAACTGGGAGTTGTCTGCTATGCGTGCTATTAATGTTTTGCATTATTTTGAGAACGTAGGCAAAGTACCACCCCAGCGCTTATCTTACATGGGATATGGGGAATACAAACCTATTGTGCCTAACGATAGTGAAGAAAATCGGGCTAAAAACCGCCGTGTAGAGATTTACATCGACACAGTGGAGGAAACAGAAGAAACTGAACAACTAGAAAACGTCTTTTAATTGTTTGAATTAAAAAGGGATAAGAAAAATGGCTGATGATGATAAAACTACCGAGACCCCAGAAAACAGTCGTTCAGGTGGTGGCATGGTTAAGAAGCTTGTAATGTTTGGAGTTCCTCTTCTTATGGTGCAATTAGTGCTTGCTTATTTTCTTTTGGGAAAGATGTTCCGTCCGCCACAAATTGATCCATTGTCAACCTCGGAACAGCAATCGGAGGGGAAAGAAGATTCCGGTGCGGAACTGGGGCAAATTTACGAGGTTCCGGATGTTATTGTTAATCCGCGGAGTTCAGGTGTGCGTCGTTATTTAAATGTAACTTTTGCCTTTGAGTGTCTTGACAAAGCTACCATGCAAGAACTCGATAAGCGGAATGTGCAAATACGAGACCTGCTGATTGCAATTCTGACCAGTAAATCTGTTGACGAGATAGACGAGGTGGGAGAAAAAAAGCAATTAAAAGCAGAAGTAGTGGAAAGAATAAATCAAATATTGACCAAGGGAAAAGTTAAGGCGGTGTATTTTAGTAACTTTGTAATCCAATAAACGTCGGAGGCAACTTTGAAAAGAGTTTTGACTCAGGAAGAAATAGACGCTCTGCTTCAATCAATACCCATAGATGCTTCCCGAACCCAGGACCAGACATTTACAGTGGGCAATAAGAAGGTAACAAAATATGACTTTCGTCATCCCAATTGCTTGTCGCATCAGGCGAGGAAGATATTGGAACAAATTCACGAAGATTTTTCCAAAGAATTAGGACAATTTTTAACCGACAAATTACGTACTGAAATTACAACCCATCCTATTGCCCTCGAGCAGATGATATTGACAGAATATATTGAATCTCTAAAATCGCCTAACTGTCTTTATGTTTTTGAAGTTGAAAATTATTCTGGTAAAGGAGTATTTGAAATTCAGCCTACTTTGGTCTATTTCATCGTCGATCGGACTTTAGGAGGCCCCGGACGATTATTGGAAACCGAACGTGAACTAACGCAGATTGAACAACGAATTATGGCTAAATTGATTTCCCAAATACTGGAACTTTTTCGTACTTCCTGGCAAACTACAGCGGCATTTCAGCCCGTTTATAAAAATTATTGTAGTAATCCAAATTTTTTACAGATTGCTGAATCAGGAGAATCGATTGTTACAATTTCATTGGAGGTAAATTTTGGCGACAACGTGGGTCTATTCAATATTGCTTATCCTTATTTGCTTATCGAAAAGTTAATTCCCACAATGGAAACCAGTCTGATGCCAAAACAGGGAAAAGTTTCTGAAGTTACTATGCGCTGGATCCAAAAAAATTTGGAGGATACTACTGTTCCTGTAATAGTTAAGTTAGGGGAAGCCAAGATTAGTTTTGAAGAGTTAATTAATTTACAAAATGGCGATGTACTCTGTTTGGAAAAACATGTTGATGAAGATTTAGAGTTATTAATCGAGGATAAGCCCAAATTTTGGGGACGCGCCGGAATGTTGAAAAACCACTTTGCTTTCCAAATTTCGAATCCAATCCGTCACATAGAGGAGAAAAAATATGAATGAACCAGTCGACAAAAACACAACCCCAGAACAGAATTCAACTCCCACTGAAGAAACCACAGTTGTTAATGAAGAAAGTCAAAAGGAGGAACAGAGAATCGAGGAACCCAAAGAAGTTGTAGAAAATCTGGGCGCACAGGTTCAATCTCAAGAGCCTGAAGTGATACCGAATGAAGTTAAAGTAGAAACGATGAAAAGTACGTTTAGCTTTTTATTCGATCTTGAGCTACCTGTCTCAGTAGAGTTAGCACGGAAAGAAATGTTAGTACGAGACATTCTTCAGTTGGGAGAAAATTCAATTATTGAGTTTGACAAACCAGCAGGGGAAGTCGTGGATCTTTTGGTCAACAATAAGAAGATTGCTGAAGGCGAAGTGGTAGTTATTGAAGATCGTTTTGGGATTCGTATTACTAATTTGGTAGATCCTGGGGAAAGAATCAGGAATTTGTCGAAATAATTAGTTGCTTTAAGAGAATAGGTGTACTATGAGCAAACGCGGGAACAAATTTTGGTTACGTGTTGGTTTGCTGGTTTTGTTAGTCTTGTTATTCTTACTTAATTTCTTAATTAAAGCTCAAACGACTACAAAATCAAACCTGACGAATACAAGTAACTTTGATCTCGCTAATTGGATGATTAGGATGCTGCTGTTTCTTTGTTTGATCATTGGCTTGATTTACATCTCTCTGTACTTATTGAAAAAATACGTTTATCGTACAGTTTCGGACAAATCGGATGGCATTTTTCAGGTCTTGGAATCCACTTCAATTGCACCTAAAAAGTCATTAGTTCTGGTAAAAGTTTTGAACCGACTACTTGTGTTAGGAATTTCAGAATCACAAATCAATACTCTTACAGAATTTGAAGAAGCTGCAGTGTCTGATCAGTTAACTAAAATACAAGCGACCAATCTTGCTCGTTCGGGTGTGAATTTTCAGACTCAGTTAGGGAATTTCTTGAGGAAGGTAAAGAGACAACAATGAAAATATCAACTTTAGTTTGGGCATTAGGGACATTATTGTTAACGGGGGCAATAATCTCGTTGCTGTTGCCCACAGCGGGTCTTGCTCAACCTCTACCCAAAGTAACCATTGGGATAGATAAGGCGCAAAAACCTCAGGATGTGGCTGTCACCCTGGAGATTCTATTTTTGCTGACCATACTCAGTTTAGCACCTGCATTTATGATTTTAGTTACTTCCTTCACCCGAATCATTGTAGTTTTCCATTTCTTGCGTCAAGCATTGGGATTACAGCAAATGCCTCCCAATCAGGTGCTAATTGGATTAGCATTGTTTTTAACCTTTTTTATTATGAATCCGGTATTTCGCCAGATCAATGACAAGGCGCTTCGGCCTTACACCAAAGGGCAAATTTCCTACGACCAAGCTTTCAAGAGAGGAATAGAGCCGTTGCGAACCTTTATGATGAAACAAACTCGAGAGAAAGATTTAGCACTTTTTGTTAGTTTGTCTCGTACATCAAAACCTAAAAATGCCAGTGAGGTTCCTACCCATGTATTGATTCCGGCTTTTGTGGTCAGCGAATTACGAATTGCTTTTCAGATTGGGTTTCTTCTCTACATTCCATTCTTAGTTATTGACATAATTGTAGCTAGCGTTTTAATGTCAATGGGAATGCTTATGTTGCCCCCGGTAATGATTTCCTTACCGTTTAAAATTCTGCTGTTTGTTTTAGTAGACGGTTGGTATCTGGTAGTAGGTTCTATTATTCGTAGTTTTGCTTAGAAAGAGGTAACCATGACCCAAGAATTTGTTTTACATATTGGCAAAGATGCTCTTTTGACTGCTTTGCTGGTCGCTGCTCCTATGTTAATCGGAGGATTAATTGTAGGATTGGCAGTAGGAATTTTTCAGGCAGTTACTCAAATCCATGAAATGACATTGACCTTTGTACCTAAAATTTTGGTAGTATTCATAATTTTATTGCTTCTTTCTCCCTGGATGCTTAATGTGCTAATCTCTTTTGCGGGTACAATGTTGAATAACATTCCATTAGTTGCTCATTAATTAAATACCATGGAACTAATAGGCATCACATTATTGCAGGCAGAAAAATTTTTTATTGTGCTGGCACGAGTGGCTGCGGTTGTGGCTGTGATCCCAATCTTTGGACATCAGGCCGTTCCACCTCGATTGCGAATTGGGCTGGCTGTATTTTTGTCCATCATAATTTTTCCTTTAGCCCCGGGTGTGCCAGAAAATGTCAGTTTAACTATCGGACAGTTTTTTGTTGCTCTTTTTCAAAGTGTGTGTGTTGGTCTGGTTATTAGTTTTTTTGTCATTTTGATATTTGCTGGTGTGCAATTTGGCGGCGAAATTGCAGGCTTCGAGATGGGGTTTAGCATTATTAGCGTGATCGATCCCCTGTCGTCCAGTCGCATGTCTTTGATTACTCAGTTCCAATACATTTTTTCGCTTTTGATTTTCTTAGTATTAGATGGTCATCTTTTCCTGATTCAGGGGTTAGTGGAAAGTTTTCGTACTGCGCCGTTGCTCGGAGTTCATTTCGTTCCTGCCAGCGCTAATCAATTAATTCGTGCCACAAGCAATATTTTTGTTATTGGAGTGAAAATCAGTGCACCAATTATGGTAGCAACATTGTTGGCAAAAGTGGGATTAGGAATATTAGCACGAACCATGCCTCAACTAAATGTATTTATTGTAGGTTTTCCACTACAAATCGGTATTGGTTTAATCACTTTAGTTTTATCGATGCCAATATTTTTCTATACCTTTCAAAAACTTTGGTCAGGTTATCAAATAGATTGGTTTCGTTTCATAAGACTTTTTTGAACCGAGTATTCAGGTTGGAACAAAGAAACCATGGCAGAGAACAACGCTGAAAGAACTGAAAAGGCTACGCCAAAACGGCGTGAAGAAGCTCGAAAAAAGGGCAATGTTGCCCGCAGTATGGAGTTAAGCTCGGCAACAATCCTTTTGGGCGGTACACTTACGCTATTTTTTTCTGCCAAATTGCTATTTGGTTCTGTGCGCCTATTTATGCAAAGGATTTTTACTGAAGTG
>MZGM01000002.1 GCA_002085035.1 Candidatus Zhuqueibacterota bacterium 4484_219 | reverse complement strand
CGGCGTTCAGCATCAACACGAGCAACTAAAGGCTTCTGCAAAACATCCTCGAAACGTCCACTCTGCACTTCGCCAATGTGAACAATACGAGTTCCCGCCCTGATGGTATTTACTACTTTCACTTCAAAACTGTGATCAGGGGAAAAAATTACCCCGGTATCACCTACTTGCCCCCCAGCTTCACCATAGAAGGGAGTTTGATCCAACAAGAATTCATTGCCCTTAAAGGACACAATACGCACCTCGGTTTCTAACGTATCATATCCAACAAACCTCGAGTTAGGAATTTCCTCAGCATCGCCGAAGAAATCTCTTACCTCAAACTGAAATTGTTGTGCTTGCTGAGCACGTCGACGCTGTTCGGACATTGCTTTTTCGAATCCTTCCAGGTCGACCTCTAATCCTCTTTCCTCAGCCATTAAACGGGTCAGATCCACCGGAAATCCATAAGTGTCGTACAGACGGAACACTTCGTTGCCTGGAAACACCCGCTCTTTTCGGGCTATTAACTTAGCAGCAACATTCTCAAACAGCTCAATGCCCCGATCCAAAGTATTGCTAAATCCCTCTTCTTCAGACTTGATGACCGTGGCAATGTACTGATGTTTTTCCAGAAGTTCAGGATAAGTAGCACCCATTACATCTGCCAGAACCGGCACCAGTTTGTAGATAAATGGTTCATGCATACCCAGTGTTCGACCGTAACGTGCAGCACGTCGCAAGATTCGGCGCAAGACATAGCCCCGCCCTTCATTTGAAGGTAGTGCCCCATCAGCAATAGCAAAGCTAAGAGCCCGGACATGATCGGCAATTACCCGATGTGCTACTGCCACAGCTTCATCTGTGCCAGAATATTCCACTCCACTAATTTCGGAAATAGCATCAAACAATGGTCTGAATAGATCAGTATCATAATTTGATTTTACTCCCTGTAACACAGCCACAATACGCTCGAACCCCATCCCAGTGTCAACGTGCCTGGCAGGAAGCTCTTTAAAACTACCATCCTCAGTACGGTTGAATTGAATAAATACCAAATTCCAGAGTTCGATGAAACGTGAACACCCACCATTAACCTGACAGACATGGCCAGGTACTTGTTTCATGTCGCAGAAGTCTTCTCCTAAATCAATATGGATTTCGGAGCATGGGCCGCAGGGGCCAACTTCCCCCATTTCCCAAAAGTTGTCTTCCTCGTCGAAACGTAATACTTGTTTGGGGTTAATATCGGTAATTTCTTTCCAAAGTTTTTCAGCCTCAATGTCCTGGTAAAAAACTGTAGCCCACAACCGTTCTTTGGGCAGCTTCCATACCTCTGTTAGCAGTTCCCAGGCAAACTCGATAGCTTCCCTCTTGTAATAATCACCAAATGACCAATTGCCCAACATTTCAAAAAAAGTGTGGTGATAGGTATCCTTGCCAACTTCTTCCAAATCGTTGTGTTTTCCACTGACCCGAATGCACTTTTGACAATTAGCTACGCGAGGGAATTGGGGTTTTTCCACTCCTAAGAAAATATTTTTAAATTGATTCATCCCAGCATTGGTAAAAAGTAAACTCGGATCGTCAAAGGGCACCACCGAGGCACTGGGTACAATCTTGTGGCCTTTACTGCGGAAAAAATCTAAAAATGAATTTCGAATCTCATTAGATTTCATAACGCACATTCAGTGTCTTTCATTTATCAAATCCAGTAATTTCAAAATATCTTCTCCATCCTGAAATGTCGCTTAACTCAATTAGTGAAATCTTCACCAATTTCCACATTCCTGCAATACAGTAGAGATTGTATCCCAATCAAATCCCCGCCGTAAGAGGAAATCAGCTACCCTTTTTTTGGCTTTCTCTGGTGGTTGATTCCTCTGAGCATCAAATTTCTTTTTTGCCAATTTGCGCGCCAAACTAATTTCATCTTCTTCTGAATAAACTTTTTCCAGCGTTGCAGTAATAAGATCGGCGTCTATCCCCTTCTGGCTCAGTTCATAGCCCAATTGACGCTTGCCTACCGGATGCCGAAGGATTCGATCACGAGCAAAACTTTCGGCAAAAGCCTGGTCGTCGATTAGTCGCAATCGCTCCAACTCTTCCAGCACCCACACACAAGTTGCTGGCGTAAACCCTGCACGTTTTAATTTATCTTCCAGCTCTTTACGGCTACGATTGCGATAAGCCAACCAGCGAAATGCTCGCTCTTTCGCTTTTCGTCTTTCCTCTGCAACCTGAATTTGCTCTATTTCCTCGCTCGAAAGCTCCTTGCCCTCTTGCAAATGCCATCCTAAAGCGACAGATCGATCGACGCCAAAGGCAAATTCGCCCTCCAAGAAAACAGAAACTCGACTCTTGTGTCCTTTCTGTACCTCCAGTTTAGTAATCACTTTTTTTAGCATCGAGTTTGGAGAACCCGTCATCACAGCCTAAATCTATTCTTTTGTTGAAGGTGAAGCTTTTTTAGCTTCTTTCGATTCTCTTTCAGGTAAACCTAATTTCTGTCTTACTTTGATCTCAATTTCTCGCAGCAGCTCGGGACTGCTGAGAAGAAATTTCTTTACGTTTTCTCTCCCTTGCCCTAATCGTTCTTCACCATACGAAAACCAGGTTCCGCTTTTCTGAATAACTTTTTGTTCTACTGCCAGATCAATAAGTTCGCCTTCTTTGGAGATGCCAGTGCCGTAGAGAATATCAAATTGGGCTTCTCTGAAGGGTGGGGCAACTTTGTTTTTGACCACTTTCACTTTTGTTCGATTGCCGATTACTGCTTCACCATCTTTAATAGAAGCGACACGGCGAATATCCATCCGTATCGAAGCATAAAATTTTAGTGCCCGGCCACCAGTAGTAGTCTCTGGATTTCCAAACATTACCCCAATTTTTTCGCGAATTTGATTGATGAATATCACACAAGTTTTTGATTTGGAGATTGCCCCAGACAGCTTGCGCATAGCTTGAGACATCAGACGTGCTTGTAGCCCCATCTGCGCATCGCCCATTTCTCCTTCGATTTCTGCTCGTGGTACTAATGCTGCTACCGAGTCAATTACAATCACATCAATCGCGCCGCTGCGCACCAGAGTTTCCGTAATCTCCAGTGCCTGCTCTCCCGTATCTGGCTGTGAGATTAGCAAATCGTCAGTATTGACTCCCAGATTTTTGGCATAGTAAGCATCAAGAGCGTGCTCAGCATCAACAAACGCCGCCATTCCACCGAGCTTCTGAGCTTCAGCAATGATGTGCAGGGCAAGGGTTGTTTTTCCTGAAGATTCGGGACCAAAAATTTCAACAACCCGTCCCCGTGGTACACCACCTATGCCCAATGCTGCATCCAGGGCTAAGGACCCCGTAGGAATAGCGTTAACTTCAACTTCAATCTTATCGGCACCCAGACGCATGATCGAGCCTTTACCAAACTGACGATCAATCTGCGCTATGGCCAACTCCAAAGCTTTTAGTTTTTCGTCTTTATCTTCCACTGTCATCATCCTTTCGCTTTTAAACTTTCAGATCAAAACCAAAGTTTTATTAATTACTGGATAATGGAATTTTCCTCAAGACAGAATATTCTGCCCCCGTGGGTTTTAAATCGCTTTTCATCACCAAAATTTCTCTTACCTCAAACGGCTCTGAGTCAAAATCCAGTAAACCCATTTTTTCTATTAGCGGTGCAATCCCGGAAATACTTTTTACCCGCCCAAGAGTCAGATGAGGAGTAAACTCACGCCGTTCTCGTCGGAATCCTAATTTTACCAAATTTGCTTCGATCCTCTCTGCTAATTTTTTCAGGACATCAGCCTGGCCACTTATCCCCAACCAGAGCACCCGTGGTCTCTTAGAATTTGGAAAACACCCACTACCAACAATCTGTAGAGCAAAAGGCTCAACCGATTCAATAGCCTGTTGAACCTGATTGCCAATTTTCTCAATATCGCCTTCCGGAACTTCGCCAAGAAATTTTAAAGTCAGATGCATACTATCAGGCTTAACCCAACGTACCTTCCCCCCAATGGTTTTCAACTCGGTTTGCAACTTACCTATCTGCTGGCGAACGGTTTCCGGGATGGCAACGGCAATAAAAGTACGAATCATACGCTCAAAGAGAATTTTATCTTAGAAATTGTAAAAGCTGCACTTTTCCAACCTTACACCTTTTTCAAGAGTCTTCTCCGTAATAGGTTCAATGCAGCATAGGCGGTTCGTTGTTTATTTCTCAAACGGTCATGGTGAAACTGGTACTTTTCAACTATAGTAGTTGAACCATTAGCCAATCCGATGTAAACCAATCCCACCGGTTTCTGCGGAGTCCCTCCCGTGGGACCGGCGATACCAGTTGTAGAAAGTCCAAAGTTGGTTCGGGCTAAACGGCGTACCCCTTCGGCCATTTCACCCGCAGTTTCTGAACTTACTGCACCAAATTTACGTAAAGTCTCTATTGACACTCCTAAAATATCTACCTTTGCCTGATTACTATAGGCTACAATTCCGCGTTCGAAATAATGGGAACTACCCGAAATGTTGGTGAGCATGTTGCTAATTAAGCCACCGGTACATGATTCAGCCACAGCTATTGTCTGTTTATTGGCAAACAGTAATTCTGCCACTTTTTGTTCCAAAGTCTCCTCGTTGACGCCGTAGACATAATCATCTACCTTTTGGCGAATCAGGGATTCAGCAGAGGCAATTCGTCTACGGCATTCCTTCGCAGATTTACCGATAGCGGTTAAACGCAAATCTACTCCCCTAACCGTAGGCACAAAAGCTAACTCGACCAGATTTTCGATATTAGCCAGGTCAACAGACAATTTTTCATAGAGTTGCGATTCCATAATGCCGGTAGTGCGTAAGATTTGGTATTGGATGGTCTGATTTTGAGTCAGTTTGTGATTAATAAGGAAGGGAATGACGGCCCCTTCCATCATTGCCTTCATCTCCTGAGGCACTCCCGGCATGATAAAAAAATAACATCCATCCTTATTGAAAATAAACCCTGGAGCAGTACCAACCTCATTAAGAATCAATTGAGCTTTTTTAGGAATCCATGCCTGTTCCTCATTGATTGCAGGCATTTCAACCCCACGCTGCTGAAAAAGTTCAACAATTTTCTTAAAGACAAGCTGATTAAATACCAGCTCAGAATCAAAGAACTTACATGCCACTTTCTTAGTCACATCGTCGTGCGTGGGGCCAAGGCCACCAGTAACAAACACCAGCTCGACGCGTTGTGCCGCCAAAGTAAATGCCTGCAACAAAGTATTCTGATCGTCCCCCACGGTGGTAACCCAAAAGGGCTTAATTCCTACCTCCAGGAGTTTCTTGCCAATATAAGCAGCATTAGTGTCAACTACAAACCCCCTCAGCAATTCATCGCCAATCGTGATAATCTCAGCCCTCATGCTCGTAGAATACCTCTAAGAATCTGAAGAATAATATTGGCGTACAGCCCAGCTCCTACATCGTCTAGCATGACTCCCCATCCCTTGGGAAAAGCTTCCAGCTTATTCACCGGGAAAGGTTTAACCACATCTAGTAATCTAAACAGCAGGAAGGCTAAACACATCCACACAAACCGCTTGGGCAATAAAAATACAGCAACCAACATTCCTACCATTTCATCAATAACTACCACAGAGGGATCGGAGTCCTGACCGTTGTTTTCGTTCGTCATTAATGTAGCAGACCACACCCCTACCAAAAACATCGCCACAATCACTAATCCTAAAAGACTTGGGGAAAAAGCTGGTAACATCCAATACACAAAGAGAATAACCACACTCCCAAATGTTCCGGGTGCTTTAGGAAAATATCCAGAGTATCCTCCGGTAGCTAATATTCGATAGACCCTATTCATAAATCACAAATTCAAAGGAATAAACACCCGGCAGAAATCGATTATCATGTTCTTAAAATGACTACGATTTTCAACTAAATACATCAAGGCAGTTAGCACCGTGAGCAAGGTAACGAAAAGCATTAAGTTATTCAATAAACTAACTCCTCTAAGTTTGCTAAACCATTCCCATTCTTTACCGGAATAACGTAGTGTTTTTACAATCAGAATATAGCTAAAAATGAGATAAATAACTACTATTTGGCTTACTGTTTTTATTCTGGCAAAATTTGAAGTGGCAATCGGTTTGCCTTTACGAATAGCATAGAAACGAAGAATAGTAATTACTACATCCCGAACAATGATTACCGTGACCATCCACATATGTAGATAATGTGAGATAGCGAAAACAATAAAGGCAGTGGAGATCAGAATCTTATCAGCCAGCGGATCTAAAAATCGTCCCCATTCGCTAATATAATTGTAACGTCGTGCAATATAGCCGTCGTAGTAATCCGTTAATGAGGCAATGAGAAAAATCACAAACGAAGCATAGTTAGCGTGAAGATTCTCGGCGAAAAAAGCTAGAACAAAAAAGGGAGTCAACACTATACGTAATATGGACAACTGATTAGGAATAGTCATAAATAGCTCTCCCATTACTGATAGAGCTCATTGCTATTGCGCTATTGAGACCGCAAAGCAAAATTATCTTTCCCCTTTAATAATCATGTTAGTTGGCTACTACTTAAGGTGTCACGACATCACATTTCTTCCTTCCAGAGCCCGAAGCAAAGTAATCTCATCGACAAATTCCAAATTACTTCCAGCTGGAATACCACGAGCGATGCGGGTTATTTTCTTACCTAAGGGACTAATTAATTTGGATAAGTAAGTGGCCGTAGCCTCCCCTTCCACATTGGGATTGGTAGCGATAATAATTTCTTCAACCGGATCAACTATGCGTTGCAATAATTCTTGAATATGCAAATTTTCTGGACCAATCCCATCTAATGGGGAAAGTACTCCCCCCAAAACATGATAAAGTCCTCGATACTGCCCGGTCTTCTCAATAGCCAAAATATCGTTGGCTTCTTCTACAACACAAATTACTGATTGATCGCGAGTACGGTCCTGACAAATAGGACAAGGATCAACCTCGGTAATGTTGAAACAAATTGAACAAAATTGGACACGATTTTTTAAATCAAGCAAAGCTGTAGCCAGACCTTCAACATCTTCCATTGGAAGTTTCAAGATGTAAAACGCCAGCCGTTGTGCGGTCTTACGGCCAATTCCAGGAAGTTTGGAAAACTCACCGATCAATCGTTCTAAAGACTCTGAGGAATAAAACATCGTCGTCTTATTTAGCTTAGAGTCCAGGGATTTTAAAACCTGGGGGCAAATTCGGAAGTACTCCACCAGCCACTTTGCTGAGATGTTCAGAGGCCACTTCTTGAGCTTTATCTAACGCCTGATTGACCGCAGCAACGATTAGATCCTCCAACATCTCGATGTCGTCTGCATCTACCACCTCAGGGTCTATTTTGATCTTTTTAATTTCCTGTTTAGCAGTCGCATAGACAGTTACCATTCCACCCCCGGCTGAACCTTCTACTTCTATTTCAGCCAATTCTTCCTGGGCCTTGGCAATTTGTTCCTGTACCTTCTGAAACTGACTCAACAATGCAGCCAAATTTGGTTTTACCATAGTACATCCTCCAGAATTACAATAATTCACCTCCGAAGACATCCAACACCTTTTTTATTCGGGGATCCATCGGTTGCTCCGATTTGGTATCATGGGCATCAATTAGCTGATTTTTCAGAGAAACATCCACAGCCTTTTGTGTGCTATGAACCAATTTTAACTTCACTCGTGCACCCAACAATGTTTGAATTACCCGTTGAATAACTTCTTTACCCCGATCAACTGAATTTAAGTGGAATCCATTTTTTTTAGGAAAATAGATCTCTAATATTTCACCTTCTAAGCCTACTGGTACTCCTTCCTGAAGAAAAAATCCAAGAGCTATCCGCTTTTTTTTAACCTCAGCGATAATAGAAGCCCAATTAGATTTAATGTCTTCTAATGAAAGTACTACCTCTTCGTTCCTTGTCTCTTCATTCGTAGACGGCTGTGAAACCACCGGAGTAGAAGTTTCCGAATGAGTGGAGTTGTAACTCACAGTCCCCCCATTCCCCTTTGCTTTGGCGGGAGAAATGAATAAATCTGTTTTTTTGTTACCAGAAATCTCTGCTGGTGGTGACGTCGTTATCACATCTTGTTGTCCTTGGAGCTGGCGCAATTGAGAAATAACATCTTCAAAAGTAACAGAGCGGTCCAATTTTAATATTTTCACGATAGCCATTTCTAACTTCAAGCGAGGGTTAGGGCTTCGCTTGATAGCGTATTCTGTTTCTGAAAGGATTTTGATGTAACGCAATAAATCTTCGGGAGTAAACTTCTGAGCCTCTTGCTGGTAACGAGCCTTAAAAGTTTCCGACGTTTCTACCAGCCTGGTGTGCCCAGTGGTAACTACGAACAGCAAATTGCGAAAATGTTCAACTGCACCTAAAAGAAATTCATCTATGTCATAGCCTTGCCCGATAATTTTTTCCACAAAATCCAATCCAGCTTGTAAATTTTTATTCTGAACAATCTCTGTAAGTTCAAAATAAAGCTCTTGATTTACCGCACCCAAAGCTTTTAATACTTCATCGACTACAATTTTATTTCCCGCGAAGGAGATGATTTGATCTAATAAACTTTGAGCATCACGTAAACTACCATCGGCTTTTTTAGCAATGACCATCAGGGAATCGTCATCAATTTCTACCTTTTCTTCGCTACAGATCAATTTCAATTGATTAATTATGACTTCTATTGGAATACGCTTGAAATCGAAACGTTGACAACGGGATAGTATGGTTGCTGGAACACGATGAGGCTCGGTAGTGGCAAAAATAAACAGAACATGGGGCGGTGGTTCCTCAAGAGTTTTCAGCAACGCATTAAACGCCTCGGTAGTAAGCATATGTACTTCATCTACAATATAGATTTTGTATTTGCTTTTTGACGGTGTGTAACGAATGTTTTCGCGCAAATTACGAATTTCATCGATGCCCCGATTTGAGGCGCCATCGATTTCTTGTACATCCAAACTTCGCCCGGCTGCTATTTCTTCACAATTAGTACATTTATTACAAGGGGTTGGAGTAGGGCCCTTGTCGCAATTGAGAGCTTTAGCCAAGATTCGGGCTGTGGTGGTTTTCCCTATTCCCCGAGGCCCAGCAAACAGATAGGCATTAGCAATCCGCTTGCTGGTAATAGCGTTCTGTAATGTTCTAGTAACATGTTCCTGGGCCACTACCTGTTCAAACAGACTCGGCCGCCATTTCAATGCTAAAACTTGATAGGCCATAACGTATTTACTTTGGTTAGAATATTATTCAAAAGGCTGTGCACCTGCTTTCGATCTGTCAACACCAGTGTTTTACCCTAATACCAACTCGAGTCAAGCACCCCTTCGGCACATGGGCAAAGTACTTACCGCTGCTACCTTCCGGTCCTGACGGGGTTGGGTACCGTCCCATTGCGAAGGACTTGAGCTCTCAACATCGATATTAGGGAAAGAGACACTGGGTGATCTAGACCTCAAGCAGGAATTCGACCCTGCTATAGCGGTTTGCAGGTCATCCTGTCCACGGACAGGAATCAGGGCACCGCTAGCTCCCCGTCTAGCACAGCCTACAGGTAAGCCTTTTTTCTACCCTTTAGCCCCTAATGACTCTGGTGGAGCAGAAGGGATTCGAACCCTCGACCTGTACGTTGCGAACGTACCGCTCTCCCAACTGAGCTACTGCCCCTGATCGTAAAACGTGACCAATGGTTCTTTCCCTGCGGAGAGGGGGGGATTCGAACCCCCGGTACTTATCGTACACGCGCTTTCCAAGCGCGCTCCTTCAGCCACTCGGACACCTCTCCACTCGATGGCGTTGAAAATTATGGCAGTGGTTAATCAAATTGCCTTCCGCAAACTGGTAAAAAATTCTTTTAGAATAGCTGCGCACTTGTCGGCCAAAATACCTGTTTCGATCTCTACTTGGTGATTCAAACGTGAATCCTGTACAACATTGTACAGAGAGCCACACGCACCGCCTTTAGGATCAAAGCAGCCAAAAATCAGCTGTTGAATTCGAGAATGAACAATTGCCCCAGCGCACATGGGGCAAGGTTCCAAGGTAACATATAATGAAGCACCCTCAAGTCGCCAGGATGAAAGATGATTAGCTGCTGCAGTAATCGCAATCATCTCTGCATGGGCTGTGGCGTCTTGCAGATTTTCAACCTGATTGTGGCCTCTTCCGATGATTTTGTTATTTAAAACCACCACAGCACCTATCGGCACTTCACCCTCGGCATAAGCTTTTTCTGCCTCTTTAAGGGCTTCTTCCATCCAGCGTAGATGCCTATCCATTGTGACCTCAAAAAATAGTGCGCCCGGAGGGACTCGAACCCCCACCCTTCTGATCCGTAGTCAGACGTTCTATCCACTTGAACTACGGGCGCCAGGCAGAAGAAATCTTCAAGTGGCGCATACGGGAGTCGAACCCGTGTTACCGACGTGAGAGGCCGGCGTCCTAGGCCACTAGACGAATGCGCCCCAATTTGTGCGCCCAGGAGGACTCGAACCCCCAACCATCTGATCCGAAGTCAGATGCTCTATCCAATTGAGCTATGAGCGCAATTTAGCTGGGGAGCAGGGATTCGAACCCCGACTAGTGGAGCCAGAGTCCACCGTCCTGCCGTTAGACGACTCCCCAGTTCTTTCTATTTAAATATTCTTAATCCCTTTTTCCAGCCGACGCAAGACAGTCTCTTTGCCCAGTACTTCCATCATTTCAAACAAGCCTGGACTCACTGCAAAACCAGTCAGCACAATGCGAGTGGGATGAATTAACTGAGCAGCAGTGATATTAAGTTCGTCGGCCAAATCCCGCACCGTTTTCTCAATTACAGAAGCCTGAAAATCATCTAATTGAGCTAACCGATTGTGCAATTTAGATAAGTATTCGTTGGTTGCACGCCCTCCCCAGTAACGTCGCAAAGCCTTTTCCTCATAGCGCTCGGGATCCACAAAAAAATATCGACCGTACCGTGCCAAATCCTTTAGAGTTTTCATGCGCGATTTAAAAAGATCCAACACCTTGATAAGGTACTCTCTCTTCTCTATTAAATCCTCATCACTGATCAGGTTAGCATTTTTTAAATAGGGGGTAATCAGTTCCAATAATTTGTCAGAAGGATAGTTTTTCAAATGTTCACTATTAATCCATTCCAACTTTTGAGGATCAAAAACAGCACTCTTCCGAGAAATCCCCTCCAGAGAAAAACTTTCAATAAGCTCTGAAATACTCATTATCTCTCGGTCATCTCTTGGCGACCATCCCAGAAGCGCAAGGTAGTTAACCATCGCTTCCGGCAATATTCCCGCATTTTTGTATTCGATGATAGAAGCAGCACCGTGGCGCTTACTCAACCGTTTCTTATCTGTACCTAAAATCAACGGCACATGAGCAAACTCAGGTAACGTCCAATCTAAAGCCTGATAAAGAAGAATATGTTTCGGAGTATTGGAAAGATGATCGTCGCCACGAATTACATGAGTAATTTCCATCTCGTGATCGTCCACCACAACTGCCAGATGGTAAGTAGGAAACCCGTCCGAACGTAAGATAACAAAATTTTCCAACTCAGCATTGTCAAATTCTACCTTTCCATAAACACGGTCTTCAAAAATGGTACTCCCCTCAGGTATCCAGAATCTGACAGCATGGGGTTTACCTTCCTGCTTCAATCTCTCCTTCTCTTTTACAGTTAATAGATAACATTTACAGCTTGAAATTTCCTCCTCCGGACGCCTTTCCTCGTCGGGACGTTCGCAATAACAGTAATAAGCCTTACGTTGACGCACCAAATCTTCTGCGATCTTTTGGTAAACTTCCAGGCGCTTTGACTGAAACCATACCTCGCCATCCCAATTCAAACCTAACCACTTCAAACTTTCAAGGATTGCCTCGACCATCTGTTGAGATGAGCGAACTACATTAGTGTCCTCAATACGCAGTAGAAACTTTCCTTTTTTACTCTTGGCAAAGAGCCAGTTAAATATTGCTGTTCGTGCTCCCCCAATATGGAGATAGCCAGTTGGACTTGGTGCAAACCGAACTCGTACTTCTGATTTATCATTCTCTCCCATATCTGCTATCAATTACTATCAGTTGAGGTTCTCTTTATCCAATCTAATTTTAGCTCACGACAAACTTGTGAAAGAACTATAGAGATTATCTCATCATATTCCATTATTGTCTTTCCGAAGGTTTAAAGCCCTTTTTTTGCGGAGAGGGTGGGATTCGAACCCACGGTACCACTAAGGGTACAGCGGTTTTCGAGACCGCCCGATTCAACCACTCTCGCACCTCTCCCTCTAATTAGAACCGATTGCGGAGAGGGTGGGATTCGAACCCACGGTAGACATAAAGCCTACAACGGCTTAGCAGGCCGCTGCCTTCAGCCACTCGGCCACCTCTCCTACAAAGGGAGCATCTTTAATAGCGGAGGGCGAGGGACTCGAACCCCCAAGGGTGTAAACCCGGCGGTTTTCAAGACCGCTGCCTTACCAATTAGGTCTAGCCCTCCAGTTCCCAGTATGGTAAATATACAACTTTTTTAACTCTCTGTCAACAGCTTTTTGTTCCTAATTCTCTAATTCTTCACTGTCCCAAACCTTTACTCTAACCAGAATAAATAACAATTTGTTCTTCATTCCAAAAAACTAATTTTTAGCTTGATTTTCTGATATTAGACTGTTACATTAGTTAAAATAAATTTAATGACAGACCGTAAAAATCGCCGTTTGAAATCCTATGCTACAGCACCTTGTAGAACTTTTAGGGAATTTGCCCAAAGAAGTAGTAACTATGTTTCTTGCGATGGTTCCCATTCTGGAGTTGAGAGGAGCCATCCCGTGGGCTCTGTCTCCACTACCCGTTGGTGGTGGATTGGAGTGGTACCAGGCTTACTTTTTCGCAGTAATTGGAAACACAATACCAGTAGTGCCTCTATTATTAGGTTTTGACTGGGCTTACAATAAACTCAAAGGGATTCCCTTATTTAATCGATTTTTCGATTGGCTTTTTCGGCGTACGCGTAAACGGAGTGCCGTCATAGAAAAATATGAAGCGTTAGGGCTATTGCTTTTTGTGGCCATACCGCTTCCTGTAACTGGTGCCTGGACAGGAACAGTGGCAGCTTTTATTTTTGGAATACGCTTTCGGCTTGCCTTCCCCGCTATTGTAGGAGGCATTCTTGTTGCGGGAGTAGTGGTGTCTTTGGTGAGCCTGGGTGTTATTGGCTTTTGGAAAATTATCTAAACATTCTCAATCTCTGCCAGATTGAACACGCTGACGCATTTGTTCTCGGGTAGCCTTAATGGCCTTCAAATTCTGAGAATTCAAAATATGAGGTGTAATAAAAACCATCAATTCACGCCGGTTATTTTCGTTAGTTTGACCTTTGAATAACCATTTGAACAGGAAAATCTTATTCAAGAAAGGAATGCTTTGCTCTTCACGGCGGCGGTTATCACGCATCAATCCTCCGATAACGACTGTCTCTCCGTTCCTCACTACTACCTGAGTTTGTGCTTCCTGGGTAGCAATACGTGGTACTCCCTGTACTAATTTGTCCAGTACTTCACTAACTTCTGAGTGCACCTCAATGAGGATAGTATTATCCTCAAGGTTGACCTGAGGAGTAACCTCTAATTTGATGCCCACATCCACAAATTCAACTTCTTGCAGCACTCCTCCGGCAGAGGTTTCCGTGGAACGGCGGACATAGGGGACTTTCTCGCCTACCAGAATAGACGCCTTTTGAGAATTAACGGTCACAATGCGCGGACTCGAGAGCAGTCGTGCGTCGGTTTTTTCATTCAGCGCCTCAATAAGGCTACGAAATTGGAACGATTGTAGCGTACCATAATTGATTAGTACTTTGGTCGGATCGAAAGTAAAAGGTGAACTTGCTGAAATAGTGTGACTACCTTTTTGCCAGTCAAAACCTAATTGAGTACCCAGATGACGCTTGTCCTGCGTTGAAATCTCAATCATCTCGGCTTCAATTAAAATCTCTGGTACTTTTACGTCCAGTCTGGCTAATATTTGCTCGAAGCGCCGAATATTACTACAAAAATCATCAATTACCAGTTGATTGGTACGTTCATTAGGTCTGATTATTGCAGTCTCAGAGAGACCGTCCAGCATATTTGCCACATTTACTGCGTTAGCGAACTTAAGTTGATAAATTCTGGTTATTCGTTCGCCAGGAGCAAGAATTTGGAAACTCTCTTTTTTCAACACATAATCGTAAGGAGTTTGTGAAAGAACAGCAGCAAGAGCTTCAGGAAGAGTAGCATTCCTTACCACTACCGTTACCTTGCCTTCAATCGTTCCCTGGGTAGTAAAATTCACTCCATATTCTTCTGCAATAATTTTCAACACTCGGGCTAAACTGGCATTTTGAAAATTAAAAGATAATCGCACCGATGTATCCTCTGGGCTATTTTGATCAGAAAGCTTATTGGTGGTCAGAGTGTCTGAATCGTTAACTTGCATAGAGAAATTTGGCCAATTGGGGGACAACCATCTTTTCGGTTGGTGCGAAGAACTGGCACAACCCACGCCGAAAACCACCAAGCCAATAAATAACACTAATCTTCTTAACATAATGTAACTTCCTTTAATTAAAGAGGCTTAAAATCCTTTTGCTATTTGAAGATTGTAAGACAACATAGTCGGAACCAATTTCAACAATTTTCTTACCCAATATCCAATCGCCGAGAGAATAAGTTTTTCCACTGATGATGGCTTTTCGTGTCCCACCTCGAGCAACAATTCCCTCTAATCGAAGTCGTATTGTTTGAAGATTGGAAACTGATTTTGTTGATTTGGTAAAAGGGGGTTGAAAAGGGTCGCGTCTCCTTCTTTGTCTCGACAAAATAGGTTTTCTCCGAGATGTAAAATCACTTCCAGTTAATATCCATCTAACAAGTGTTGAATCGATGCTGACCTCTGAAATCATTGTCTGCGCAACTGACGATCGACATGTTTTTGAAAACTGTACTCTTCGATGGAAATACGAACCAATAAAAATCAATAATAGAACCCCAAGAATGATCAATCCTATAGTTTTACGTTTCATGGCTGTGCTAAATTGTTACTGCAATAAAATAGAGGACTTCATTATTGATGTAAGCCCAATCGACTATTTGCACTCACAATACTACCAACACATTCCCCTGAATGGTAGCAGTCAGCATTCGTTTAGATCCAGAAAAACGCTCGTCAGGTTTCATAGTAAGCTGAGTAACCGTAATAACAGGAAAAGTATTTTCCAATTGTTCAAGGTAATTTCTAATGTCTTCAAAATAACCCTGAACTTGCAATGTGAAATAGATTACTTTACCGCCCTCGGCTTGTTGTTCATAATTATGCTCAAAATACTGAATCTTTAGGTTAGACCGGGTATCTTGATTGACAAAATTTTTTATAATATCTTTTTCAGTATTAAGATGCTGGAACTCTTTCGAGAAACTTTCCCATTTTTTTGCAATTTCCAAATAGAGATGTCGCTTTCTGAGCAAGATGTCACCATATTGAGAAATTTGCTTGAGCTGTCGACAAAACTTCTCATATTCAGCTTTTTGCTGGTGATAATCTTTTAGCTTGGGAATAACTACTGCAAAAGTTATCACTACAACTACCAGCCCAGTGGTTATTGGGAAAATAACTCTTTTAGCTTTTATTGGTATCATCGATCTAAATCGAGCTGACGCTTAGATTCAGCATTTTTATTAATGGTACTAACAATGTGAAAATTCAGGACGGAGCGCTGTTTCTCCTGACCCAGGACCATTTTTTTGAGCACCACGTTGGTACAAAACTTTGATTTTTGCATCTGTCCATAAAACCGACGTAGTTGATAAGCAAACAAAGCTTTCCCTTGCATCTCGAGTACAAATGCAGAACTTGAGGGAGACTCTAAGTACTCAATATTTTCGCCATCAGATTGACTCGCAGGATTTACCTTAATTTTAGTCAGCCACACCCCAAATGGAATACATTGGCTAATCTCGTCTAACAGAGCAGACCAGTGAGGTTGTTGTTGTTTTGCTTTCAAAATAGCTCTAAACTTGCTATTAATATTTCCAGTTTGAAAAATTATCTTTTCTACCTTATTTTGTTTTTGCTGAAAATTTTCAAGATAGTGACCCAACACACTATTGTGTAGTTTTAAGTATTGCAGGCGCCAATCTAAAAATAGGAGCATTCCCAAAACAATCATCAGCGCAGAAAGCGAAGAAATGCGTAAAGTAATCCATTCTTTTTGTTCTTCTTTCTTTTTTTCTACTAAAAGCTCAAATGGATCAAAATTCCCCTTGCAAGATTTTCCCAGCGCGCTCATTGCCAGGCCTACGGCTGTAGCAAATTGAGTAGCCTTGAGTTGGATCTCATCTTTTTCAAAAAGTTCATCATTTAGTAAAATTTTTTGAAAAGGATTAGCTATCTCTACTGGTAAAGCTAATTTCTCAGCAAAGTACAACTCGATACCTTTCATTAAAGCCCCCCCACCAGTAAGATAGACTTTGTTAATATCCTGTCGAAGTTGAGCTGCAAAAAACTGTAATGACAACCGTAGCTCCTGGATCAATTGTTCCAGAATAAATTTTACGGCTTCAACGCATGTTTCTTTATCCTTTACCAGACAGACGAATTCATTTTCACCATTGTTAGAAACAATGTGGATTTTTCTCTTCAAGATTTCTGTCTCTGCCATCTCAATTCCAAAAACAGAATGCATCTCTTCATTTATTTGTATGGTACCAAATCCGATTTCTCGTTCTCCCATTATTTTTCCGTTGCTTACTATTACTAACTTACTCCAACGTGCTCCAATATCCAGAACAGCTATCACTTTAGAATCTGCTAATTCGTTAGCTACCACTGCGGTGGTAGCAGCAAATGCGTCTATCCCAAAACCTCTAAATTTAGGGAAAAACCTTTTGAATTTAGTAACTTCTTTTTGTAATCGTTCTCTGGGAACAGCCGCGACCACTCCATAAGCTTTTCGCAAATCTCCATCTTGAAGAGTATCCAAAAGTTCAGTGTAAATCAGTGCAGCAGAAAGATCGTACAAAAGTTCTTCGCTTACTTCCCAGATCGCTGCGTTTTGGAAATCCTTTGCCGACATTTCTGGCAATTTAATATAGCGGATATTCATACTGCCCCCTGGTAACCCAACCATCACAGGTACATTTTGAAAATATGATTTGCTCAGTTGTTTTTTTATTGTCTGCTGCTTCTGCTCATCAGAACAATCTAAGGGAAACTCCAAAAGAACACAATGAGACAATTCGTACTGGTCACCTTTTCGCTTAAGGCCGACAATCTTTACACTGCTTGTTCCCCAGTCGAAACCAATTGCAGTATTCTTATTTCTCAAGTTAAAAATTTGTGCCATTTCTATTCCCCAAGTAAATTTTCAACAAGCTGATCGCGCCAATCAGTAAACCAGATGGAATTGGGGGAAGTATCCTTGTCGCGTTTTACAGTTACCCATAAATCACGACTCCAATTATCATACTTTCCGATAGCATGCAGAAGCAGCTGATCTTCCTGTGCGGATTCTACGATTACCGTGTAGTAGCCGTCAGCAAAAGGGTAGTCTTGCAATAAGGTATTGTTTGCCAGTGAACGCCAATCTTCCACATATTTCAATTGCTTTGCCAGAACATGCTCAACTCCACTTTCAGCATAGTAAAGCGCTTTGGTTCCCCCTGCTGTCCGAATAAAACTCGAATGTTGCACCCAAAGGAATGCACCCAAAGCAATCCCTAAAGCTAACAAAACTACCATCAGAATGGTAGCTAAGGCGAATATCATTCCCTGTTCTGTTTTCCATATTGGCATATTTGGTTTCATTTTCCGATACGGCAAAAACCCGTTGTGGACATCTTTTTGTTGTTTTGACAGATCTCAATGAAAAGCTGTCGCGGGGATTTTTTTTCAAACTTAAGCATCGGAGCTGGCGCTGGAAACTGGGCTAATAGGATTTTGGGACTTTGCTCCCATTCTCCACTAAATAGTTTTTTCTCACGAATCAAATAATACTGTCCATCCACCTGATGTAGACGATAGCGAAACTCTGTGCCTGATTTTTGAAAACTCAAGCTGCTGTCTCCCACCACTTTCATCTGATCTACGCCTTTTATTTCATCAACAATCAAATTTAGCAATTTTGCAGCATTATGATAAAAATTACTTCGAGTAGTGATTTTATCGAACGAAGTAACACTTACCTGAAAAATATTCATCAATGCTACAAATAGAATTCCTAACACAGCAATTACAAGCAGCACATCTTGTGATTTCAAATTGGTCTAGTACATACCCAGAAGCAATGACAAAGTTTGTGAAAAATCATTCGCTCTGGTTACTGTAACAGTGACCTTCTTTAAATCTACAGACACATCTTCCACCAGGATATCCTTCAATGGTTTCCGATTGGGAAAATCGGTTAGAAGTAATTGCATCAAATCCTTCTTGATTTCGAACATGCAATACTTCCTCCAGCCCTTCACGTGCCAAATAGAGACAAATTTGTTTTCCTTCCTGTCGAATTTCCAGAGCGATTAATGTATTCAACAAACCTACTATGGCAGCCGACAACACCGCCATAATGGCCAAGGTCAACAAGGTCTCCACAAATGTGAATCCCTGTTCGTTTCTTTTAAAAAGATAGAGTTCACTCTTTTGGCAGAGCGGTAACATGCTGCTCCTTTGAAAGCTCGACCAGGCAAGTTGCCCATTACTTGTTAACGATAATACCCTTTCCCCAAACCACCCCAATTAGGATAAGGAGTATCAATAATAGGTATATTCTCTGGGGAGATTTAAGCTCCTTCCCAGATTGGCAACTACGTTTCCGCTTTTGGCTTCATAATACCATCCACCGGTAGCACCACTCCAACGATACACATCAGCTTTTAGTCGTTCCAAAACACGTTCATGTGATTGATCAATCACTACTCTGGTAGAATTGGTAAATGGCTCCAAGGGGAAAGCCTGGAGATAGGGACCGTAGCCATAAGTTGCGGATTTGGTTTGTGAGGGTCTTCCGTCCTTGTTAGTAAACCAAAGCAGTTGCCGTTTGAAGATGGTGGTGTCACCACTGGTGTTATAATCACCTGGGGCACAAGGATAATGACCATGGTCTGCTTTATAGGCTAATATCGCTTCGCGGAAAGTTACCAAATTCGCTCGCAGTTTGGCGGCTTTAGCTCCTCTCTCTGAACCAGTCATGTTCATAATGACGATCCCAGCCAAAATTGCTATAATGGCAATGACGATCAATAGTTCGGCTAACGAAAAGCCCTTCTTTGAACATAGCTTTTTAAACATTGTTCCATACCTCCTTAGTTAATTATTTTAACGTACCTAACACTCGCATCAGTGCCATAACTAACGACAAAGCAATGAAACCTACCATTAATGCCATGGTGACAAGTAGGGTTGGTTCCAATGCAGCAAGAAGACGTTTAATACGATAGCTCACCTCCTTCTCGTAGTAATTTGAGATTTTTTCCATCATACTTTCTAACTGTCCGGTTTCTTCTCCTACCCTAACCATTCGAATGAATAAGGGCGGGAAAAAACCTACAGCGGCAATTTCCCGAGCTAAATTATTCCCCTGAGCTACTCTTTGCTGAATTAAAGTTATTTTCTTTTTAAAAATTCGATTGTTAACAATATCTTTAACTAATTCCAGATTCTGCAACAGTGCAATCCCACTAGACAATAGAATACTACTGACTTTAGCAAAGCGGATCAAAGCAAATTTGTAAATTAAGTCTCCTATTAATGGAATTTTCAGTTTAGTTGCGTCCCACAAATATCTGCCTTTCTCGGTATGAAGGAACCATTTTATGGAGAATATTAT
>MZGM01000054.1 GCA_002085035.1 Candidatus Zhuqueibacterota bacterium 4484_219 | reverse complement strand
GTAATTCGCTTCATATCGGTGCCTTTAACAATCATTCCATCTACATTTTTACCCACTTTGATCATCACTTTGCCATAAATATACGGGCACACTCCCACAACATGGTCAAGACGTTCAATCTTTTGCATCGTTTCCTGGTAATTTACCATCCCCTGGTTGTGGTAAGTACGTACCCTGAGGTGAGCATCAAACCCGATGATCCGAGAGCGAACCTCTTTCTCAAATCCGTTCATTACCGAAAGCACAATGATGAGAGCCGCAACTCCAACAGCTACTCCCACAATCGAGATGTAAGTGATCAATGAAATAAATCCCGTTTTCCGCTTGGCTTTCAGATAACGTTTGGCAATAAAGAATTCGTAAGACATAATATTTTTACGTAATTTTTTACAAAAGCTTTGACTCTTTTGGATAAACGTAAACAGATTTTAATTTACTTTTCCGGCCGCATCTGGGGAAATAGAATCACATCCCGAATTGAGGGAGAATCGGTAAGTATCATTACCAAACGGTCAATACCGATTCCCAGCCCGGCGGTAGGTGGCATTCCGTACTCCAAAGCTCGCAGGAAATCCTCATCCAAAACCTGAGCTTCGTCATCCCCGCTTTCACGCAAGTTCATTTGCTGCTCGAAACGCTGACGTTGATCAATGGGATCATTCAACTCGGAAAAAGCATTCCCGATTTCCTTGCCAGCAATGAAAGGCTCAAAACGCTCTACCAGATTCGGATCCTCTCGGTGTTTCTTTGCCAGAGGCGAAATTTCTACGGGATAATCAGTAACAAATACCGGCTGAATCAATTTCGGTTCCACAAATTCTCCAAAAATCTCATCGATAATTTTCCCTTTATGAGGTAAGGCATCCACCTCAATTCCCAACTTTTTACCAATATCGCGCACCTGTTGTTCCGACTTCATGTACAAATCGTAACCTGTTTCTTTTTGAATAGCTTCATACATGGGTATGCGTTGCCAAGGCGGGGTGAGGTCAATCTTTTTGCCCTGATAAGTAACCTGCATTGATCCATTAACCTCCTGAGCAATTCGTGGAATCATCTCCTCCACCAGTTTCATCATATAGTGATAGTCTTCGTAAGCCACATAGAGTTCCATTTGAGTAAACTCAGGATTATGGAAACGATCCATGCCCTCATTGCGAAAATCCTTGCCAAACTCATAAACACCATCAAAGCCTCCGGCGATTAGACGTTTCAAATAGAGCTCGTTGGAGATGCGCAAATAAAGATCAATATCCAGAGCATTATGATGAGTGACAAAGGGGCGGGCAAACGCCCCTCCATAGATTGGTTGCAAAATAGGGGTCTCAACTTCCAGGAATCCCTTTTCATCAAGAAATCGCCGCATGGAAGCAATGATTTTCGAACGTTTGACAAACACCTGGCGTACCCCCGGGTTGACTACCAGATCAACATAACGTTGACGATAGCGCAATTCTACATCAGCAAATTGATCGTAAACCACATGAGTGTTATCCTCAACCTTTTCTTTCACTACCGGTAACGGCCGAAGAGCTTTTGTCAGAAGCTCCAATTTTTGAGTGCGAATAGTAATTTCCCCGGTTCGAGTTTTAAACACTACGCCCGTTACGCCTACAATATCTCCAATATCCAGCAGTTTGAAAACCTGATAGTTTTTTTCGCCCACATCATCCAGACGGACATAAATCTGAATTTTCCCCTGGGAATCCATTAGATGGGCAAAGCTGGCCTTGCCGTGAGCACGAATTGCCATCAAACGTCCGGCAACAGAAACCTCCTTGCCCTCAAGGATTTCATAATTTTGTCTAATTTCAGTAGTAAGATGGGTGCGCTTAAATCCATAAGGATAAGGATTAACATTGAGTTTTTTCAACTCTGCCAACTTCTGTCGGCGGATTTTCATCAGTTCTTCAAGGGTATGATGTGAACCGGTAACTTCCGACTTCTGCTGTTGTTGATGCGTTTCCTTTTCTGGTACTTTTCCCACAAGAACCCTCCTTTTTGTAACATAATTTTCAGACTTCTGCAAAATGCGAAAATTGGTAGCCGCAGGCTTCAGCCTGTGAGTCATAATTTCTATATTTATAGTGCCTTACGTAACCTAAAGGTTGCGACTACCATTAATTTAATAAGATGTAAATTGTCTGTTTTGCAGAAGTCTATAACATAATTTCATGAAGGCATAATACTCAGGATTCCCTCTATATTCTCCACTATGTGTTGCCCAGTTACCTCTTTGCTTGAAGTTCCAGACAGTAGTAGTTTCTTCTTTAAAATCTTTTGGGAAAAGTCTTTTTATCCTTTTACGACTCTTAAAGGCACTAACATTTACACCTTCCTGAATTTTCATAAACTCGCGGCACTCGCGAAGACACCCAACAACAAACTTCATTGGGAATCGTTTGCAGCTTGCGGCAAAGATCGTACACGCTGATTTCAACATCACCCTGCTGTCCCCACAAAACTACTTCGTCACCTACTTTTACGTCTACATCCTCACCTACATCTACCATTATTTGATCCATACATACCCTCCCCACAACCGGATATTTCTTCCCTCGAATTATCACCTCTCCTCTATTGCTCAATAACCGATTGTAACCATCGGCATAGCCCACTGGGATGGTGACGATGCGGGTAGTCCGGGGAGTAATAAACTCTCTTCCATAGCTTACCGATGTTCCTGCCGATACTTCCTTCACATGAAGAATTGTAGATTTTAATCTCATCGCTGGCCGCAGCGGCAGGCTTTCGGAAGTTTCAAGAGAAGGATAATACCCATATATTATAATACCTGGACGCACCATATCAAAATAGCTATCTGGCAAATCTAAAATAGCTCCACTGTTAGCTGCATGTTTAATCGGTATGTTAATGCCTTCTTTCCCCAATTGTTCAATCACCGATCTAAAACGTGTCAATTGCAAATTGGCAAACGTTTTGTCTCGTTCGTCGGCGGTAGCAAGATGGGTGTACAACCCAATCACTTCTATCTCTGGCGTTTTCCACACCCGTTTGACAAAAGAAGTCGCTTTTTGCCACGGCACTCCAACTCGTCCCAGGCCCGTATCAACTTTGATGTGCACTTTTGCCTTCTGGTTCAATTTTTGTGCAGCGGCTGTTAGTGCAAAAAGATTCTCCTCATTATAAAGAGTAACCTCCAACCCGTGTTGAAGAAACTCTTCGGCTTCATCAGGAAAAAAACCACCAAATACCAGAATGGGAGCTTGAATACCTTGACTGCGTAGTTTCACTCCTTCTTCTAATAATGCCACCCCCAGATAGCTTGCGCCAGTTTCAAGCACCTTACGGCTCACCTCTAATGCTCCATGCCCATAAGCATTAGCTTTTACCACTGCCATAATCTTTGCCGGAGCAACTTTATCCTTAATCTGCTGCAAATTAAACTCAATAGCCGACAAATTAATCTCTGCTACCGTAGCTCGCAATTGGTCACCTCTCTAGTTAATTCAGTTGTTTTGCAAATCTTTCGCAGTCAAGAATCCCTTGATGAATTCATCTAAATCTCCGTCCATTACTGCCTGTACATTGCCAGTCTCTACACCAGTACGATGATCCTTGACTAAACTGTAGGGGTGAAACACATAGGACCTAATCTGACTTCCCCAGGCGATTTCCTTTTTAGTCTTTTCAATCTCAGCTCGTTTTTGCTGTTCTTCTTCTCTTTTTTTCTGATACAATCGTGCCCGCAGGATTTTCATTGCATTCTCCCGATTGGAATGCTGCGAACGCTCGGCCTGACACTGCACCACAATACCAGTAGGAATATGAGTAATACGCACCGCTGAACTAGTTTTGTTCACATGCTGGCCACCAGCCCCACTGGCACGGAAAGTGTCAATCCGCAAATCCTTGGGATTAATATCAACTTCAACGTCAGATTCAACCTCGGGATACACAAACACCGAGGCAAAAGAAGTATGACGTCGATGGTTAGCATCGAATGGAGATAATCTTACTAAACGATGGACCCCTGCTTCAGCCTTCAAATAACCATAAGCGTAGTCTCCCCGAACTTCAAGCACTGCGCTTTTGATCCCTGCCTCTTCTCCTGGCTGAATATCAAGGATGTGATGTTCATATCCTTTTTGTTCCAACCAGCGAAGATACATGCGTAGCAACATCTCAGCCCAGTCCTGGGCTTCAGTCCCACCAGCACCAGCATGAATTGTTAAAATAGCGTTCTTGGAATCATCGACACCAGCCAGCATACTTTCCAATTCCAGATTTTCTACGCTCTTTCTGAAAGCATCTAACTCCTGCTGAAGTTCCGGAAGCAACTCATCATCGTCGGTCTCGTTCGAAAGCTCGAACAACGCCTCAATATCTTCTTGTTGCCTTTTTAGTTTTTTCCATCGCTCCACGCGATCTTTTTTCTGGCTGATCTGTTGGAGAGTTGTCTGAGCACGAGCACTATCATTCCAAAAATCAGACTTGCCAGTTTCTGCCTCTAATTCAGCTATTTCAGATTCCAGGCGATCAACTTCAAAGATAGCCTCGTAATTGTTCCAGGCGAGTCGTCAAATCTGTAAACTTTGAGTAAAGTTCTTCGTTCATGTCACACATCCTCATGGTTTCGTTAAAATTGTCTTCTCCCTAAATCATATGGGTGGGTAATTCAACAAAGTGGCTGATTCGATTTTACCAGCCACAGATTACGATTTTTTGCCATTTCAATTATCCTAACCAAATTCAGGTCTAAGCTTTAAATATCGTTCGTAAGCTTCATCCCAGGCAGAAGTATCCCTCGGTTCAAATACCGCTACCTCGAAGGATTTGCGCACGATGGTGCGGCCCTCTGCTAACGAGGGAATGTAGCCCATAGCCAACGCTTGCACCAGAACATTACCAATGGCAGTTGCCTCTGCAGGGCCAGCAATCACCCTTCGTCCCGTGCAATCGGCTGTGAATTGATTCAGCAAACGATTCCGGGAACCTCCCCCGACGATGTGTATCCTCGGCAGGGGACGACCCAGCATGTCCTGTAGCCGTTCGGCAACCCAACGGTACTCCAAGGCAAGGCTCTCCAATGCGCAGCGTACAATAGCACCATTGGTTTCTGGCACAGGCTGATTTGTATCGCGACAAAAATCCTGAATACGGGTAGGCATGTCACCAGGAGCTAAAAAACGAGAATCACCAGGAACAATCAGCGAAACAAAGGCAGGAGCCTGGGCAGCCATCTGGGAAAGTTCGTCGTAAGAATATGTAGTGCCTCTACGAGCCCACTCACGTCGACATTCCTGGACTAACCACAGCCCCATGATATTCTTAAGCAGACGGAATGTATTGTTTACACCACCTTCATTGGTAAAATTATTAGCCAAGCTCTCCGAGGTAATAAGTGGTTTGTCGATTTCTACACCCATAAGTGACCAGGTACCGGAGCTAAGATAGATGTAGTCGGAATCTGTAGTAGGCACTGCGGCCACAGCAGAGGCTGTGTCATGAGTTCCCGGTGCAACTACCGGAATTTGTGGACAACCTGTTTCCTCTGCCACAGAGGCAAGTAACGAGTCTATCACTGTACCCGGAGGCACAATCTCTTGAAAAATCTGGGTAGGGATGCCCAATTTTTCCAATAGCTCCCAGGCCCAATCGCCAGCGCGTGGGTCATAGCACTGGGTGGTAGTAGCATCGGTAAATTCGTTAACCTTACGTCCGGTTAGCCAGAAGTTAAAAAGATCGGGCATCATTAGAAAAACTTTAGCCATTCGTAGTATCGGCGTCTCGGATTGAACCATTGCCAGAAGCTGATAAAGGCTGTTTAATTGCATGAACTGGATACCAGTCCGCTCGTAGATTTCCGAGCGAGGCAGATGCTGAAAAGCGACTTCCATCATTCCATTAGTGCGACTATCGCGGTAATGGTAGGGATTGCACAACAATGTGTCATCGGCTGCCAGCAGCCCAAAGTCCAGCCCCCAGGTATCAAGACCAATGCTGATAAGACTATCACCGCAAGTTTGAGCAGCTAAAGCCAAACTTTGTTTGATCTCCTTCCACAAATACAAAACATCCCAGTGTAAGCTATCCAGTACTTGCACCGCTCCGTTAGAAAAACGGTGTATTTCTTCCAGACGCAACAGCTCCCCGTCAAAACTACCTATCATTGCCCTGCCGCTTTCGGCACCAAGATCAAGAGCAAGAAACTTTGCTGTCTTCGATTTGCCCATTGTCTGGTCTCCTCTAATAAATAGTCTCTTGAAATTAAGTTCTATGATTCATTTCTGACTTCATCTGGAACCATCGATTGACAATCATTGTTCAATTTAAAAAAATATTAGCTCTTTAGCAAGACTAAAAATTGCCCGGTCACCAGAGGCCTTCAATTGAATGCCTCACAATCATTCAAAAACACCATTGACTTTTGCTCATTTTCTTGTTAAAATATAGAAAAGCATTTTGAAAGGTACTACCCATGCGCAACTTAGTAACTTACCTTGTGATTGTTTTGGTCGCAATAATCGGAACCCTGTGCGGCTGCTCTCAACAATCATCCAGCTCGAAACCGACATTTGACGAAAAGAAATTCGTCGAACTCTATGTTGAAGCTTTGCTTCTGCAAAAATCCTCTCTTCCTCCCAACGAACGCAAACAAAAACTTCAAGCTCTGTTTTCTCATTACCGTTTTACCCCCGAAAAGTATCAACAGATTCGTCACTATTATGAACAACATCCTGAAGAATGGGAAAGGGTATTAACAAAAGCTATTGCCCAATTAAAGAAACAACGGCAGATCGTGTCGCAAAAGAAACAAGCACAATAGATCATAAATAAACTCAGCTTCAGAAAATTTTGCTAAAAGGTTCTGACAGTAGGATTTGGAGTTGTGACTTTATCTTCTCCATTTAGTAGAGGGTACTCGGACCCATGCAGGACAGGCCAAGCAGTGCAGATTACTGGCTTACAAAAATCCAGGCTCACTACCTTTTTATGGGAATCTCAACCGGCAACTCTTCTACCCCCACCACACGACCACGTACCTGAATTTGTTAATATTGCTTGTTGTACACAAATCGTACCTTCTGTTGATATCATCCCAGATTCGGAAAAACCCTTCTAAAGATTTTTCTACCTCTTGCCCAGATTCTGTTGAAAAATGCTAATTTCACAGAAAACGTGCTCCATTCTACTTGAAAACCAGATGTAGGAGGCGTCTCCAGACGCCGATGAAATCGTCTCCAGACGCCATGCAATCGGGCTCTGGAGAGCCCTCCCACAGAAATAGATGTCTGAAGTAAACCCACAGTACTGCCAACAACTTCTTTTTCCGACAGAATCTGCAGCAGAGTTTTCCGAATCTGAGGTGATATTTCGACACTGAATCATAAAATCGGTTTAGCATTCATCCCGATTTGCTGTGTTCTTGCCAAGGGAATCAAGAAGCTTTCTATCTTTTTTTGAGTGAACCTGTTTCAAAAGGTATTTCCAGATTTGGCTAACTTAAAAACCTCTAAACACTAAAACTTTTCGCTTTATTCTTCCTCGTCCCTTTCAAAAAAGGCAATCCGAGAAATTAACCGAGTCCCTGGCGCAAGTGTGTCTGTCCAGCCCGACCCTAAAAACTCATCTACTTTTATTCTTCATAAAAATTTCAAGAGTTTCCGTCAGCATATCGTTCCAAAAGCTTTTGGGCACACTGGACGCCACTTCGTACCGCTCCCTCCATCGTTGC
>MZGM01000053.1 GCA_002085035.1 Candidatus Zhuqueibacterota bacterium 4484_219 | reverse complement strand
AGGGCAACAAAGAAGGGGTAGATGTAGAGATTGCGCTTCAATACAATGATTCTTACACTGAAAATATATTTACCTACGTAAATAATATTCCCACTATCGAAGGAGGTACGCATCTTGTTGGGTTCAAGTCGGCTTTAACACGAGTTATTAATAGCTATGCCGAAAAAAACAATCTTCTCCGGGGGGTGGAAAATAGCCTCACCGGTGAGGATGTTCGGGAGGGATTAACTGCTGTCATTAGCGTCAAAGTCTATGATCCCCAATTTGAGGGACAGACTAAAACCAAATTAGGAAACAGTGAGGTTAGGGGAGTTGTTGAATCCATTGCTACTGAAGGGTTAAATAACTATCTTGAGCAGAATCCTGCGGCGGCGCGGAAGATTATTGAAAAATGTGCATTGTCAGCAAAGGCCCGCGAGGCAGCCAGAAAAGCCCGTGAGCTTACCCGTCGTAAATCGGCCTTTGAAAGTAATGGACTGCCGGGTAAATTAGCCGATTGTTCAATTCGCGATCCCCGACACTGTGAAATTTACTTGGTCGAGGGAGATTCCGCTGGTGGTTCAGCGAAACAAGGCAGAGACCGACGCTTTCAGGCTATTCTTCCATTGAAAGGGAAAATTCTTAACGTAGAAAAGGCTCGATTAGAGAAAATTTTGGCCAACGATGAGATCTGTACCATCGTTACCGCCTTAGGCACAGGGATTGGTACCGACGAATTTGCTCCCGAAAAAGTACGCTATCATAAGATTATCATTATGACTGATGCCGATGTCGATGGTGCCCATATTCGTACCTTACTTCTTACTTTCTTCTTTCGCTACATGCGGGAGCTTATTGAACTTGGTCGAATCTACATCGCTCAGCCCCCGTTGTATCGAATCCAAAAAGGCAAAGAAGAATACTATGCATATGATGATGACGAGCGGGATGAGATATTGAGTAAATTAGACAGAAAGGGAGTTACCATTCAACGCTATAAGGGGCTGGGGGAAATGAACCCAGAGCAGCTGTGGAAAACCACAATGGATCCAGAAAGACGCACTATTCGTCAGGTTACCCTTGAAGAAGCATTCGAAGCTGATCGAATCTTCAGTACCTTAATGGGTGACAAAGTTGAACCAAGGCGTCAATTTATTGAGCAAAATGCTAAATACGTACGCAATTTGGATATCTAAAGAGGAGGTTAGGTTACAATTATGGCAATTGCACGCGAGCGAGTAATCCCGGTACTAATCGAAGAGGAAATGAAAGATTCCTATCTCGACTATTCAATGTCGGTAATAGTAGCTCGTGCTCTGCCAGATGTACGCGATGGACTTAAACCCGTTCATCGGCGGGTATTGTATGGAATGCACGAATTGGGCTTGCTGCCAGAGCGACCCTATAAGAAAAGTGCTCGGGTTGTTGGAGAAGTATTGGGAAAGTATCATCCCCATGGAGATGCTGCTGTTTACGACACTATGGTGCGAATGGTGCAGGATTTTTCCTTGCGCTATCCATTGATTGACGGACAGGGAAATTTCGGATCAATTGATGGCGATTCTCCCGCGGCAATGCGATATACTGAAGTCCGATTGGCGCCTATTGCCATGGAATTGCTGCGCGACATCGAAAAAAACACAGTCGATTTTGTCCCGAATTTTGATGAAACACTCCAAGAGCCTACTGTATTACCTACTATATTGCCGAATCTTATGGTGAATGGTTCATCCGGTATTGCGGTCGGAATGGCAACTAATATCCCACCACACAATCTCGGTGAAGTGATTGACGGCTTGGTAGCTTTGATTGACAATCCCGATGCAAGCATTGAGCAGTTAATGCAATACGTGAAAGGTCCCGATTTTCCTACCGGAGCAATTATTTACGGCACCGAGGAACTCTCCTCTGTGTACCAAACAGGAAGAGGGAAGCTTCTCCTGCGGGCTAAAGCTAATATTGAAACGGTCAAGGGGGGTAAAGAACACATTGTTGTCACCGAAATCCCCTATCAGGTCAACAAGAGCAATCTGTTGGAAAAGATTGCTGAACAAGTTCAAGCCAAAAGGATCGAAGGGATTACCGATTTACGAGATGAGTCGGATCGGGATGGGCTTCGCATCGTAATAGAGTTGAAACGGGATGCACAACCAGAGGTCGTACTTAATCAGCTTTACAAGCATACCCAGATGCAGATCACCTTTGGGGTGATTATGCTGGCGTTAGTTGATGGTCAGCCTCGCGTGCTCAATCTTCGGCAGATGTTGCAGCATTTCATCGACTTTCGCCATGAAGTAGTAGTGAGGCGCACCAAATTTGACCTTGACAAGGCTGAAAAACGTGCCCACATTCTGGAAGGATTAAAGATTGCTTTAGACAATATTGATGAAATCATTGAGCTTATTAAGAAGTCGCGTAATCCCCAGACTGCAAAAAGTAATTTGATGCGACGTTTCAAGCTTTCGGAAATTCAAGCTCAAGCAATTCTGGATATGCGGTTGCAACGATTGACTGGCCTGGAGAGAAAAAAGATCGAAGAAGAGTATCTGGAGACAATTAAATTTATTGCCTACTTACGCAGTGTTTTGGAGAGTCATCCCTTACGGATGCAGCTCATTAAAGATGAGTTAATAGCGTTAAAGGAAAAATATGATGATGACCGGCGCACGGAAATAATCACCGATGTAGAGGAATTCAAGCTGGAAGACTTAATTGCCGAAGAGGATATGGTTATTACTATTTCCCACAATGGATTCATCAAACGGTTTCCTGTTTCTGGGTATCGGAGACAGATGCGCGGCGGCAAGGGTTGCATCGGGGCAGTCACCGAGGAGAACGATTTTGTCGAGCATCTTTTCGTAGCTTCCACACATGAATACATGCTTTTCTTCACTAATTTGGGGCGTTGCTACGGGGTAAAGGTTTATGAGATTCCGCAGGCTGGACGTGCTTCTAAGGGACGTGCTATTGTTAATTTTCTTAAGCTCTCCCGCGGAGAAAGTATCAAGGCTTTTGTAAAGGTAAGGGAATTTGATGATCAGCATTTTTTAGTAATGGCTACCGAGCGAGGCCTGATAAAAAAGACTAATTTGATCGCTTTTAGTAATCCACGGCGGAACGGAATCAATGCTATCAACATTCGAGAAGGTGATAACCTCATTGAGGTCAAGCTAACCGATGGGAATCACGAGTTGATCCTTGGAACCTGGGAAGGCAAAGCGCTGCGGTTCCACGAGTCGGATGTGCGTGATATGGGCCGTAACGCCGCAGGAGTAAAAGGAATAACCTTGTCCCCAAAAGACAAAGTAATCGGAATGGTTACCGTGGAACGTGGTGCCACGCTACTGGTTGTTACCGAAAATGGGTTTGGCAAACGTTGTAGGATGGAAGAGTATCGCACAATTCATCGGGGGGGCAAAGGGATTATTGCTATCCGTACTACTGAGCAGACAGGCCATTTGATTGCCATGAAGGGAGTTTTCGATGATGATGATCTGATGATTGTAACAACCAATGGTCAAATTATTCGGCAAAACGTGAAGGGGATTAGAATCATGGGGCGCAATGCTCGGGGGGTTAGACTGATTCGTTTGAATAAAGGTGATCGTATTGCTGACATCGCCCGGGTGGTGAAAGAACAGGAATAAGTTCTTTGTATCAATCAGAGTTTTTCGGTCAGATCGGCTGACTGGCGCAACCCTTGTTCGACGATAGCAAATTAGAAGCAAGGTACACTCACACTTATGTAGAAAGGAATTTCTCTATCGGAGCTTTGCGGATATGGTGAAACTTCTCAGGGACTCACCGATTATCTTGACCCCCGGGTGGATTCGATACTGAAGTCCCTAAATCGGATGTTAACCATCGCATAGAAGGGAGGGTTAAAGCAATGTCATTCACTTATGAAGAACTCAAGCACAAAACGGTAGCGGAACTTCGAGAAATTGCAGCAGGCCTGGATCATGAAGCACTAAGGGGCTACACCCAATTGAACAAGGAACATCTATTAGCAGCGCTATGCAAGGCCCTTAACATTGACATGCACGTACATCATGCAGTGGTTGGTATTGATAAAACTCGCATTAAAGCTCAAATCAGAGAATTAAAGAAGAAACGAGATGAAGCGATAGCAGCGCACAATCGTAATGAGCTAAAGTCGATACGGCGTCAGATTCATGATCTCAAAAAAGCACTTCGCAAAGCCGCCGTATGATTAAAAATCTCAGGCAGGATGTTTTGACCTCATAGAGAACTTAATGGGTATTAAACCAAGACATTTAACAAGCTGAAGGGATAATTTCATGAAAAGATTTTGGGCAATTGTTTTACGGTCCATTTTGATAGTGAGCATTGTGGCTTTATTTCCTTTTATCCTTCGCTCCAGCAAAATGGAGGAAAAGGGGATAGTAACCTACGTAGATGGTCGAGTTAGTAAGAAGAACCCTCAATTGATCAACTGGGTGCGAGTACCCCAAAACAGTGATGTTATTGCTGGCGACAGGGTACGTACTTATCAGCGTTCCCGAGCTGAGATTGAACTAATGGGGTTAGATATTATTCGCTTAGCCCCCGAAACCATTATCGATATCATCAAGCTGTATGAGGAATCCAAAGAGAAAGTCCAGGAGACGATTTTGAAAGTGGAAAAAGGAGACCTGTGGGCTAATTTGTCTAAAAAACAAAAGGGGATAAAGTTTAGATTGGACACGCCAATTGCTGGAGCAGCCATAACCGGCACGAAATTTCGTCTGAGTGTCGCTACCGATTCCACTACTGAATTCCGAGTGTACACTGGCGCTGTGGTAGTTTCGAATGTGCCGGAAAAGACAGGGTTAAAGCCTATGGAGATTGGCAAACCTTATCAGATCGAAGGTCCCCATGAGGTCCCTGGTCCCCAAGAAGTTACGCTCGAAGAGTGGGCCTATATCGTCAGAGAAATGCAAAAAATAAAGATTGGACGTAAGGGACAGGTACTTGCCACCGGGGATTTTTCTCTCCAAGATTCGGATGAACAAACCAATTGGGTAAAATGGAACATGGAAAGGGACAAGCTTCTCAAGAGAGATGAAAAGAATTAAAGTCCCTTAGGTTGTAAATTCTCTGTGGGAGTTAGGTTTGTGGACGTTTAGTTTAAATCAAAAGTGGAAACCTGCAGTCAGATAATATTCTTTTCTTCCCGTAGTATTTTCACCATAATGGATAGATATTAGCCCAGCGAATGAATCAAATGCAAGGTAGGTTCCATAACCCTGTACAAAATCGCTCCAATTAATTTCTTGCAAACTATTCTCCCATATCGCCCCAACGTCGTACCGCATACCCCAGTAGATGTTCAGGGGTAACGATTTGTGCAGTAACAAACGGCCTTCGATGCTGGCAAGAAAGAAACGTCGTCCCAGCTTTTCTCGCTCATACCAACCATAGAAAGAATTTGCTCCCCCCAAATGAAACATTTCTTGAAAAGGGGTAGTGATGTCCGAAGTGCCCCAGGCTATTTTAGGATGAGAAGTAAAAATATGCTCCAGAGTGAAATAGGTTTCCATGGAAGAATAGAGTTTAAAGAAGGAGACTTCGCTACCTAAAAATTCACTGGAAGCTTCATAATAAAAGTGATGATACTTACCACGTGAGGGAAAAGGGATTTTGTCCAAAGAATCCACAATAGATTGAAGGCGAATTTTTGCTTGATGAGTGCGAGAGGTTGGATAACCTTTTCCCGAAACATGGCGAAGCGAAATAGCCTCTATGGTAATTTCAGCTGAGATGGTACCCAGACGTTGTACCTGCTGTCCGATGGAAAATCGCACGCCACTTCGACGTTCCTGGTACTCGCCAAGGATATTGCCCTTGGTGTAGATGAATTGGTTGGCCTGGTGAAAATGTAAATCAACGGTAGAAGTCAAATAGGTACGAAATATTCGATCAGTTTGCCAGAGCAATTGATAGAGTTGGTCTCGTTTTCCGTAGATGTTGATTAAGGAGAGTCTGCTGCCGGTGCCTAATATGTTTTCGTCAGTTAATTCCAATAAATATTTGAATCGTCGCTCACGAGAATAATTCCATCCTACCTGGAGTAAAAAAGGGCTTTTTTCTTCTACCTTGATCTGAAGTTGGAGTTGATTTTGATGCCAATGATAGTTTAATTGTACCCTGTTAAATAGTCCCAAACCGTAGACATTTCTTAACCCTCGTTGGGCAAAGTAGTAGTTGAAAATATCGCCTTCTTTTAGCGGGAACTCTCTTAAAATTGTCATGTTACGCGTTCGGGTGTTTCCCGTTACCACGATATTAGCAATTTTGCCTTCGTGAATGGTAAAGGAAAATATTCCGTTGAGGGTGTCCAAATTTACATTATTGATAGTCGCTAAAGAATAGCCTTTGGAACGATAGAGTCGAAAAAGTTGTTCGCGAGTCCTTTGCCACAAGGTAGAGTTAAAGGGCAAGCCAACTTTCAGGTGGAGAGTTGTGTTGATCAGGCTATCAGGTAAAATTCCTCCATGTGAAATGTTGACCGTTTGAACAACTGGGTTTGGGGAAAAGACGAATTGCAAGATATGCTTGCCCGAATTCTCAATTAGCCTCGCCCGAATTGAGTTCCACCAGCCACACTGGAAATAGTGATTCAATAAATCGTAGATCTCAATTGCGCGCCATATTTTGGAACCATGAACAATGCGAGGTTTCAAAGAATCTGGAACAGAGCCTTTGACTATGACAATAACTGAATCAACATTAAAATTACGATCAGGGTTGTTTAGCATTTTAAGTTTGGCCTGTTCAATACGACGCAGAAGGAGGTTAAGATTACTACGAGCCGCCTGAACTCCTGCAGAGTAGACTTTCTCCAAATTGTGGAAGTCGATATTTGTATTATCAGGAAATTCGGGTTTGATTACAATATCAGCCTTCTGCAGTTGCGCTAACTTTTGCTTTTGCTGCATGATAGTTGTCACTTGATCAGCTATTTTCCAGGGGACAGAAAGCTCATCGGGCTTACGAAGTGGCGAGGTGGTGTTCACTGCAATAACTAAATCAACGTTTAAACGTCGGGTTTCATCGATGGGGATATTATCCAATAATCCGCCGTCTACTAAAAGGGAGGAATCTTTCTCCACGGGAGAGAACAATAGTGGGATGGCAGAACTGGCGAGCATGCTTTCCGCTAAGTCACCCTGCTGAAAAATCACTTTTTTGCCGGTGACTAAGTCTGTGGCAACTGCTCGGAAAGGAATTTTAAGATCGTTGAAACTCTCTTTTGCGTGAAAAGGCGCTTTCAGAATAACCTTAGATAGAACATCGTAGAGTTTTTGTCCCGGCGATACTGCTGCGGGTATTTCGGGGCTGAAATTTTTTAGCCGTACAGAGACCAAAAACTTGCCTCGCCATTGTTTCTGGGACAAAAAGAGGCTGGTGCGTTCCGGTTGATCCACTATGATATTGCTCCAGTTAATCCTGCGGGCGATTTGCCAAATCTCATCAGCAGTGTAGCCGGAGGCGTAAAGCCCACCGATAATGCTACCAATACTGGTACCTACAATAGCGTCTACTGGGATGTTGTGTTCTTCCAAAACCTTTAGCACACCAATTTGTGCAATCCCCCGCGCACCACCTCCGCTCAATGCTAATCCAATACGTGGGCGTAACAGGTTGCCACATGGCGTTAGCAAGGTCTTGTGCTTATTGCATTGTTGTCTGGGTAGCGAAAACTCGTACAGCACAGTTTGTGCTGTCCCCGTGGAGCCCATAATTACCCAGCAAGATACAATGGATAATAGTCTGCAAAAATTTGTGGACATGATTAGCTTACACATCTGTTGGGTTTAATAACAAAGTATAGGATGAAAAAGAATTAAAATCAAGAGAAAAATCTTATTGCCTTTCTTATGTTAGTTTCTTATAATTACATCTGATATTTAGATAGAGGTGTATTGG
>MZGM01000052.1 GCA_002085035.1 Candidatus Zhuqueibacterota bacterium 4484_219 | reverse complement strand
GTCGATTTGCCCACTTACCTTGCCATAAGCTGGAAAGGAAGATTCCAATAACAATCCATCGAAGATGTAGGTCAACTCGGCGCGATTGATTTGAAAATTAGCTTTGATGTTCTTGGGTTGTTGCAGGCTCAATTTCCCCTCAGCCTGATAAAAATCACCCAGTTGATATTTTTTGATTTGAATAGTTTGGGGAGTAAAAACAATGTCAATTTTTCCTGGAATAACCTCACCAGTATCAGGATAATAGGTAATGTTTGCCTTGAGATGGTGTAAATTCTTTTTAGGGCTGCGTAATCTACCTTTGATCTGGAAAAGATTTGGTGCCCAGAGAGTACTTTGTTTGCGGCGAGTAATAATGGTGAAATGAAGATCACTGAATTCGCCCTTAACTGTGACATCTGCTTCTATGGTGTTAGCAAAATGTTTTTGGAAAGGTAGGGGTACTACCTGCCATAGCTTGCCACCAAGCCGTTGTAAGTTTCCGACAAGTTCAGGCCGTTTTTTTGAAAAATCACACTGGAAATTCAAGGTGGTTGGGGAAGTAGCGCATGTCAACTGTGTTTCTAATTCATTGTTTTTGTAGGCAATACTTCCAGAGAACAAAATAGAGTCTTGTTTGGTAGTTTTTGTCCAAAGGCTAATCTGCCCCTGATTTGATATTTGGGGATAAGTTCCGGAGATTTTACCATTAATATTTACTGGAATGGTTTGAATGTTTTTGCTCACATAGGAAGAAAGATGCGGCAAAAGATTACCCCGAATATGATAGTTTATTCTAAGTTGAGGTTTGACGTCGCGCAGGTCTATTGTTCCCTCTGAAAATAAGACAAGTTTTTTGTTGAACAGGTGAAGTTTTTGCAATTTTAGAATACTATTCCGGTAAACAGCTTCTACAGATACACGTCTGAAAACATGGTTATTGAATCGGATTGCAGGGGAGGAAACTTTTAACCCTATTTGGGGTTGAGTGGAAGGGTTAGTAATAGCCATTTCTAATGTGATACTTCCGGAAGCAAGTTGTTTTTGGGGGATATTAAAATTCTCCAAAAGGTGCATCAGATCGAGGGTGTCGGCAGTGATGAATAAGTTGTACCGGGGATTCAATAAATTATCGATGCTTCCCTGGAGTTTGATCTCATTATTGTCCAAATACTGCACTGCTTTGTTGAAGTTTAGATTCCAATTACGGATAGTAGCGTCGTAGTTAACATTGTGTAATCGCCATCTGCCCCCCAGGAGTTCTATTTCCGCATCCGAAATGTGGAAATATCCTGAGAGATCAAGATAGGATTGCCCTTTGTCCGTGTGCTCTGTAAGTAGAAACTTACCACTAACTACTCCCCGACGTGTTGTGAGATTTTGGGGTAAATTCACCGGAATAGTTGTAGCAAGGTTGTAATCTGCCAAGGTGATTTCTAATTTTCCTAACTTACCTTTTAAAATGTCAAAAGAGCCTCTTATGTCCAGGTTGTAATTTTTAGAGTCGAAAAGTTTTCCTGTAGCGCGTACATTCGCATGGGCTAAATCTTCTGTATTGATCCACCCATCTAAATTACTTACTAACGTTGCCTCTTTTTTGGAGGAATCGACTACTACTATCTCACCTTTATTGATGACCACACGTCCAACAAATTTAAAGTTGATAAGACGTTGAAGATAATTTTGTTGAATGTGAGCCAGATTGAGAGTGTTGGTAGCACTCTCATTAGTACTAGGCCACAATAGGGGAGAGCGTTTGATTTCAAAACGAGGATTTTCAATAACTACTTCCGAAAAAAGATGTAAGGGACTAAAATTGTATTTTATAAAATTAATCAGACTAAAACCCAGATGTAAGTCCCTAGTGTGAAAACTGTACGGTTGAGTTTGCCAGTGAACGGCTACATTTTTTAAGTGTACTGATTGTAAACCTAATTCCAGTGTTTCTATCGTTACCCGACCATTTATGTATGGCTGGATTTCAGCGAGTAAGGTTGTACGAATACGCTCATCTATGGCAAAATATTGCCAGAGAAGACGACTAATACCCATTATTAGTAGTAGTACAATTGTTAGAACTATTACCCAACGACGCGATTTCATAACTTGAATGTGGTTGATTTAAATTTAAAAAGTCCAATAAATTGGACTTTAATCATTACCTCAATCTATTGAGTTTCCTACAGTATCACTTAGATATTTGAATTATCCTGTATCTATGATTCAGATTGTCCAAAAGTCTTTACATGTTTTACCTGCTCACTAAGCAGCCCAAAACGCCGTTCACGTTTTTGATAGGCTTCGATAGCCTTGTAAAGATCACCACGCCTGAAATCTGGCCACAGGACATCGGTTACGTAAATTTCTGTGTAAGCCATTTGCCATAGCAAAAAATTACTGACCCGTAATTCCCCACTTGTACGAATCAGTAAATCAGGATCTGGCAGATTAGCAGTATAAAGATATTGAGAAAACACTTCCTCATTGATCTGATTAGTATTTAATTCTCCTGTTCGGACTTTTTGTGCTACCTTTTTTACTGCATCCAGAATTTCCCGACGGCCACTGTAACTTAACGCTAAATTCAGAATCAAACCAGTGCAATGTTTAGTTTTTTCAATAGCATCTTTCATGCTGTCTCGTGTGGGTTTTGGTAAATCTTCCAATCTTCCGATGGTCATTAGCTTCACATTGTTTTTGAGTAAATCATTCAGTTCCCTTCTGACAGTACGAACCATTAATTTCATCAGAGCAGTAACTTCCTCTTTGGGACGCTGCCAGTTTTCAATAGAAAATGTGTAAAGAGTAAGAACTTCAATACCCAATTGACCACAAGCTTCGACTACATCTCTAACTGATCTGACACCCTCACGATGTCCAGCTATTCGGGGTAGGTTACGGCGACGCGCCCAACGGCCGTTACCGTCCATAATGATTGCAATATGCCTCGGTAAATTTCCTGCCTGGCGTAGACGTTCCTGAATTACCTGCTCTTGGTCACTCACAGAACCCTCATGTACTATTAATAAATAATTTAACTAAATATTCATACCAATGTCAAGAGAAAATTCTGTTTGTAAAAAACTTAACTTGTTCCCAGTTTATTATTTAACCAACATAATAAGTTTTCGTTTCCAATATTTTCTGTTTGGTTATCTGCTATCCCCGATTCGTTCTAAAATTACTGCAGTTTGCGAATAACTCCATTAGCATATTGGAGAATGTTTACATTAGAATTCACTCGAGACTTTTCCCCGAAGTGAAAAGTGCCGTGTAATCCCTTAAAAGTCTTAATGTCCAGTAGCGTCTGAAGAATACTTTGACGACTAAAGGCTCTTTGCTGGAGTGCAGCATTTAGGAACATGAAGGTGTCATAGCCAAAGACTTCCAGCTTGCCAGGGGTTCTACCGAACCGTTTGCGGAAATGGTCGCGAAAAGTGCGAAATGCAGGGTCGGTATCATTCAAGAAGTAACCACTGGCAAAGATTGCACCGTCCACATAACTGCGATTGTCGTCTAAAACGTCTTTGTCGTTCCAGAATTCCCCACCCAGAATCTGGGCCTGAATATTGAACAAAGCAAATTGTGGTGCAACATACTTAATGTCTTCCGAGTAAATTGGCAAAAACATTCCATCTATGGAGGTAATCGGATAGGCGGTAGAATCAGCAAGCTTGCCTTTGCTCTCGGAAAGTAAACGTTCCAACTTTTGTTGTTTTATTACTGATACAATAGAGTCGATTTGACTAATGCTTAAACTTGGTTCTGCCACTGACACAGAATCGCGGATCATTTTTTCAAAACCTATTTCACGAATGTGTCTGAATTGGGGTTTAACATTTACAGCACTCTCGTAATACCAACTCTCTGCAACAATCTGACCGCCCAGACGGTCAACAGTAGCAGCAAAGCTATCGGTGATTTCCCAGCCATAATCATCAGCCGGGGCTAAAATTGCAAATGATTTTAATCCCTGTTTAAGCATGGCAAATTGAGCAATTTTTTCACCACGAAGTCGTACATCAGGAACGAGTTGGAAAATATTATTGCCTAAAGAGGCAATACCCGTTTCAGTAGCTACAGGGGCCAAGACTACTAAACTACCATTATTATCCGTTGGAGCTAAACCATATCCTGAAGTGGGTTTGTTAGTCTGGCATCCCTGGTCGGCTACCACCCCAATCGCTGCAGTTGGCTCGCTTTCCAGCTCACCAATCACTGCAATTACTTTCGGATCGGCGCACAACTGCTGGATATTTCTGATGGCTTCCACTACTCGTCCCCGAGAATCTCGCACTTCAAGCTTGATTTGAACAGGGAGTTTCCCCGCTGTTTCTTCCAGAGCAAGTTGTATCCCCTGGTAGATTGCATTAGCTTCTTCAGCAAAATAGCCGGAGAAAGGCAAAATTATCCCGATTTTTACCACCCCAGCAGGTGCCTGTTGGAGACGTCTTGCTAAACTGTCAGCCTCTTGTATTAAAATACTTTGCTTATATTGTAGTTTAAATTGGTTAACCAATCGCTTAGCCTGTTCGGTTTTCCCTGCTTTCCAAAATTGGGCGGCTTTGGCTAAAAGAAGGATAGGTTTGTATGTTGAATCTTTGTATTTAAAAGTTACGGTTTCCAAATCCGAGGCAGAGTATTTTGCCTGAAGCAACTGATAAGCCAAAATTGTGGCTTTTTGCTTTAGACGAGAGTCATCACTGTGTTTAACCAAATACAAAAGTTTATCCAGAACTTTAGAATAAAGCCCTCTACGGTATTCAATGGCTGCCAGTAAGTATTCAGCATCATCCCATAATTGGCTTTTAGGATATTGTTTTTGTAATAGATGAAGTGTCTTGGATGCAGCATCATTCTTGTGTAATTTGTATTGAGAGCGTCCAATCAAATAGAGAATACTGGTGATGCGATGATTTTGGGGGAAAACTTTGATTAATTCCTCTAATTCCCAAATCACCATATCATAACGTCCTAATTGATAGTCTTGCAATGCTTTTTGATAAACTTTCTCCACCTCTGGATTGTAAGTAATATCTTTTTGCAAAATAGTAATAGGCTGAACGCTATTTGGTAAGGTCGATAGTATAAGTACACTAAGTGCAAGCACAAGCAGTGGGATCAAACGATATTTCATTGTTTTGCCTTTCCTTTTTACTCATCTATTTATTTTATTCCACCGTGACACTTTTGGCCAGATTTCGAGGTTGGTCAACGTTGCAGCCTCGCAAAATAGCAATATGATAAGCCAAAAGCTGTAAAGGCACAATAGTCAACAAAGGTGACAGAAACTCCAGTGTTTCAGGGATTGGAATGGCGTGGTCAACTGTGGAGAGGATTTTTTCATCTCCTTCATTAACCACTGCGATTACCCGTCCCCCGCGAGCTTTGACTTCTTCGATATTGCTGAGGATTTTTTCATACGAGCTGTCCCGGATAGCAATAAACACTACTGGCATATTTTCATCGATCAAGGCGATGGGGCCATGTTTCATTTCGGCTGCGGGGTAGCCCTCAGCATGGATGTAAGAAATTTCTTTAAGCTTAAGAGCGCCCTCTAACGCTACTGGGAAATTGTAGCCGCGACCTAAATAAAGAAAATTCCGCGCATCCTTGTAGGCTTTAGCCAATTCTAAAATCGATTTGTTCAACGTTAGGATTTTTTCAATCTTTTGGGGAATCTTTTCCAGCTCTGCAATGATACGTTGGCCTTCCTCTTGACTCATCCATTTTTTGCGAGCCAGAAGCAGAGCGATCAAGGTCAATACCGTAACCTGAGCAGTAAATGCCTTAGTAGAAGCCACACCAATTTCTGGCCCAACATGCAGATAAACACCAGCCACAGTTTCGCGGGCTATGGAACTGCCTACTACATTACATATTCCAATCACCGGTGCACGCCGTTTTTTCGTTTCACGCAGTGCTGCTAATGTGTCAGCAGTTTCACCCGATTGGCTTACCACCACTACAACCGTACCTTCGTCTATCACCGGGTTGCGATAACGAAACTCCGAAGCGTATTCTACCTCGACTGGAATGCGCAAAAAATCTTCCAGAATATATTCACCGATGAGCGAAGCATGCCAAGAAGTACCGCAAGCAGTAAGAATAATCCGTCTGGTATTGAGCAATTGGTCAAGATGCTCATGCAAGCCCCCTAATCGTACAGTTCCTTCTTTTGGTAGCAGGCGGCCACGCATACAGTCCTGAATACTCTGGGGCTGTTCGCAAATCTCCTTGAGCATAAAGTGATCATATCCCCCCCGCTCGATTTTTTCCAGATCGTAAGCAATTTTTTCCACTTTTTTGGGGATCACTTCAGCCTGCACATTTTTGGTCACAAATTGTTCACGAGTAAGAAGTGCCATTTCATTATCATCCAGGTAAACTACATCACGAGTGTGTTGGAGAATCGCCGAGGCATCGGAAGCTGCAAAATGTTCTCCATTCCCTACTCCAATTAATAAAGGACTACCACGACGCGCCGCAACAATCCTGTCTGGTTCTTCACTACAAATTACCAGGATACCGTAAGTACCCTCTACTTCTACCAGTGCATTGCGTACTGCTTCCTCCAAATCGCCTCGATAAAACTCTTCAATAAGATGCGCTAATGTTTCCGTATCGGTCTCGGAATGGAATTCATGGCCAGAATTCTGTAGTTGCCTTTTCAGACTACCATAGTTTTCGATGATGCCATTGTGAATAATGGCGATCCTGCCGCTACAATCGATGTGGGGATGAGCATTTGCAATACTGGGAACACCGTGGGTAGCCCAGCGAGTATGACCAATACCAATATGACTGGAAGTATCTTGCCCTTCAACCAGCTTTTCCAAAGCAACAATTTTGCCCACATTTTTGTGGAGCGCAATTTTGGAATCAACAATTAAGGCGATACCGGCAGAATCATAACCGCGGTACTCTAATCGTTTCAAACCCTCGATGAGAATAGGTACAGCTTCTCGCTTTCCAATATAACCAACTATTCCACACATGGTTTACCCCTCATGTTTTGTTGGTGTTGAAAGATTTTGTGGCTTAATTTTTGTATAACTACTTGTTACCTCCGAGATACTAAACTAACTCCGTTAGTGTTTTCCTGCCTTCTCTATCGCTTCTTCTATTGTATCCCCGTATGGAATACAGCCAGGCAGGGATGGAACTATTACTGTATGACCCTCATCAAGTTCTTTCCTGAGCAGAATTCTATAGTTTAACAGTTTCATATGGTGACCTCAAGTTGTCTGGTGTAATAAAAATTTCACCCAATGGCACGCGCTTCAGGCCACACGCGGAGCATGTCGGCTACAAGCGTAGGTTGGGTCCCCCCAACCAGGAGGATGGCTATTCACTTTGACTCAAATACCCCTCTCGCTTCCTCGCCGCCAAAGATACCTTGTTGCTCGGACCATCGCCCCGCGCTACCGAAACAGCCACCTTGTTCCCAACTATTTCTGCGATTTCAGCTACATCACTGTGCGTGAACCCAGGACAGAGCAAGACTGAGTCAATGGCTTCCTTCTCAACGAAATCCTTGCATATCTCTATTGCTTCTGCCTGATTCCTTACTACAACCGTGAAGAGCTGATACTTCCCTGTGTCGATAGCGCTCCTATGTTTGTCCTTGTTCGCATCAGGAGCATGAGCGAGAAAAAGTGTCTTGAATGCCATTGTTATCCCTCCTTTTCACATCAGCCCTACCCACGAAGAAAGCAAAAGGCTTCCGAGCCCGCAGAGGAAGTCTTTTGTGCCCCCTCAACTTGATGACAATCAGTCCGCCATTTTCACTGGCTTTGGTGCGCCTAACGATTTCTATATTAAAAAGTAAAAAATAGATTGCCAAAATGCTACCAAATTTTAGATTATCTCTACAAATAAAAGTACTTTCCGGATTAACAGCAGTACGTAAAAGACCTGCTATGTATATTGGAAATACATCAACAGAAGGTCTTCATCATTTGGTTTATGAGATAG
>MZGM01000051.1 GCA_002085035.1 Candidatus Zhuqueibacterota bacterium 4484_219 | reverse complement strand
ATTAAAAAAGAATTAGAAGAAGTTGGCGCTACCGTAGAACTTAAATAACAGATTTTAACTAACTTGTGTACAATTATGAGCCAAAAAACAATGAATAGAAGGAAATCATTTGCAAAGATTCCAATTGTGGCAGAGCCCCCAGATTTTTTAGAGATGCAATTGAAGTCTTTCAATGATTTTCTTCAGCCCGATGTGCCGCCTAGTCAGAGGGAAGACAAGGGGCTTCAGGCGGTATTTAAAAGTGTTTTTCCGATTACCGACACGCGAGGAAATTATCTCCTTGAATTTGTAGAATATTACGTCGAAAAACCTCGCTACTCGGTGAAGGAATGTAAGGAGCGCGGAGTTACTTATTCTGTGCCTCTCAAGGCAAAATTGCGTTTATCTTATCGAGAAGAAGCTTCTGATACTGCCGAATACGTTGATACAGTAGAACAGGTGGTTTATTTAGGATTCATCCCTTTGATGACAGAAAAGGGAACATTTATCATCAACGGGGCTGAACGGGTTGTGGTAAGTCAATTGCATCGCTCCCCAGGAGTGTTTTTTGATGAAACAACCCATCCTAACGGAGCCAAAATATATTCAGCACGGATTATTCCGTTTCGGGGGTCATGGATTGAATTTACTACTGATATTAATGATATCATGTACGTGTACATTGATCGTCGTCGCCATTTTCCGGTAACTACATTGTTGCGGGCACTTGGCTATTCCTCCGACGATCAATTGCTTGAACTTTTTGGATTAGTAGAAGAAGTTTCTCTCCAATCGGATGATATCGAAAAACACTTTGGTCGGAAAATTTTTGCCGATGTAGTGGATACTACAACCGGTGAGATCATCGTTGAGAAAGATGCGGTGTTGGATGAGGAAACTACGACCAAGTTAAAATTCCACAACATTGAAACTGTTAAGCTGTTGCAAAGTGGGGAATCATTATTGGGTCCGGATCTTATTAGCAATACGTTGCGCAAAGATAGTGCTCGGACAGAAAAAGCAGCATTAGAGCAAATATATGCGCAATTTCGTGTTGGTGAACATCCTGACACAGAAACGACGCGTAATCTTATCGGACGGCTGTTTTTCAATCCAAAACGCTATGATTTGGGATTAGTGGGTCGTTACCGCATTAATCGAAAGTTAGGGCTAAACATTCCCGAGAACGTTACTACTCTTACCAAAGAGGATATTGTAGCAATTGTTAAGTATTTGATTGATCTCCGTGCAGGTAAACGCACTCCTGAGGATATTGACCACCTGGGCAATCGGCGAGTCAGGACAGTGGGAGAACAGCTATCGGCTCAGATGAATCTTGCATTCATGCGAATGGTACGTATGATTCGAGAACGAATGAACTTAAGAGATATTGAACGACCTACTCCTCAGGATCTGGTTAATGCTCGAACTATTCTCTCGGTGATTAATACCTTTTTTGGTACCAGCCAGTTGTCGCAATTTATGGATCAAACCAATCCGTTAGCGGAATTGACACATAAGCGTCGTTTGAGTGCACTTGGGCCCGGCGGGTTAACTCGTGAACGCGCTGGTTTTGAAGTCCGGGATGTCCATTACACCCATTACGGACGCCTTTGTCCTATTGAGACTCCAGAAGGCCCTAACATCGGTTTAATTTCTTCGTTGACTACTTACGCCAGAATCAATGATTTGGGTTTTATCGAAACACCTTATCGCAAAGTTGAAAATGGGAGGGTAACTAATAAAATTGAATATCTCTCGGCAGATGATGAAGATCAGTACGTCATTGCCCAGGCTAATGCTCCCATCGATGAACAAGGATATTTCTTACATGATCGTATTAAAGCGCGATTCAAAGGCGAATTTCCCGTTGTATCTCCAGAAAAAGTAGACTATATGGATATTGCTCCTACCCAGATAGTAAGTGTAGCGGCAGCGTTGATTCCGTTTTTGGAACACGATGACGCTAACCGTGCTTTGATGGGATCGAACATGCAGCGACAGGCGGTGCCGTTATTGCAAACTGAAAGCCCTCTGGTCGGTACCGGAAGCGAAGAGAAAGTAGCACGAGATTCGCGCAGCTTAATTATTTCCGATGTGGATGGAGTAGTAGAAAAAGTGAGTGCTACTGAGATTGTTATTCGCCGAAAACAGACTTCTGATGCACAGTCTCCGCTTGAGGAGCTTTTGAATTTTGATGATCCAGAACGAGTGGTTTACCCATTAACGAAATTTGCCCGCACTAATCAGGATACTGTAATTAACCAGAGACCCCTGGTAGATGTAGGTACTGAAGTAACTAAAGGGCAGGTATTGGCTGATGGATGTGCTACCGACAATGGCGAGCTGGCACTTGGGCGTAACGTATTGGTAGCTTATTTGCCCTGGCGAGGATATAATTTTGAAGATGCTATTGTGATTTCTGAACGAGTAGTGCAAGAAGATATTTACACCTCTATTCACGTAGAAGAGTTTGAGTTGCAGGTTCGGGATACTAAGCGTGGCGAAGAAGAACTTACTCGCGAAATTCCCAATGTTAGCGAGGAAGCTACTAAAGATCTGGATGAGAATGGAATTATTCGGATCGGAGCAGAGGTTCAAGCCGGTGACATCATGGTAGGTAAAGTGACTCCAAAAGGAGAAACGGAACCTACTCCTGAAGAGAAATTACTTAAAGCTATTTTTGGCGACAAAGCCGGTGATGTCAAAGACGCCTCCTTAAAAGCACCTCCAGGAATGAAGGGAGTGGTGATTGATACTCGACTTTTCTCTCGTAAGAAAAAAGACACACGAACCAAAAAGAAAGAAAAGAAACTTCTGGAACAATTGGATATTCAGCTGCAAGAGAAAGAAAAACAGCTACGAGCGGTTAGAGATCAGAAGTTAAAGAAACTCCTAGAAGGCGAAATTTCTGCTGGTATGAGAGATGAGATTGCAGGCAGGGTGATTATTCGGAGCGGTACAAAACTAACACAAGAAAATCTGAAAAGGGTTAATTTTGATCGACTTAATCCCTCTGCATCTTGGACGCAAAATCCGGAAGTCAACGAGGCAATAAAGCTGGTGTTTGAGAAGTACAATGAAAAGCTAACGGAAATCTTCGATCGCATTGAACAAGAGAAGCACAAAATTCAAAGTGGGGACGAATTACCGCCGGGTATTGTACAATTGGTCAAGGTCTACGTGGCCAAGAAGCGTAAGTTGATGGTTGGGGATAAGATGGCGGGGCGTCATGGCAACAAAGGAGTAGTAGCGAAGATTGTACCTGTAGAAGATATGCCTCATTTAGCGGATGGTACACCAGTGGATATTGTTCTTAATCCATTAGGAGTTCCCTCACGAATGAACTTAGGTCAAATTTTGGAAGCTAATTTAGGTTGGGCTGCTCATAAGTTGGGAATAAAATATGCCTCACCAGTGTTTGATGGAGCAAGCTTAGCGGAAGTCCGTGAGGAATTGCGCAAAGCAGGATTGCCAGAGGACGGTAAGGTGACATTGTATGATGGTCGTACCGGCGAGCCTTTTGATGCCCCCGTAACAGTAGGCTACATTTACATGATGAAGCTTTCTCATCTGGTAGAGGATAAGATTCACGCTCGTTCTATCGGGCCATACTCACTTATTACTCAGCAGCCATTGGGTGGCAAAGCACAATTTGGAGGCCAACGTTTCGGCGAAATGGAGGTATGGGCTCTGGAAGCTTATGGTGCTGCGCATACGTTGCAAGAAATATTGACAGTGAAATCGGATGATGTAAAGGGTCGATCCAAGGTCTACGAGGCCATCGTTAAGGGGGACAATTTACCTGAACCAGGAGTCCCCGAGTCGTTTAATGTCTTAGTGAAAGAACTTCAGGGACTCTGTTTGGATGTAGATTTGGAGTAAAATTCATCCATAGTTAGAGAAAGATTTAACCAATTGGAGGATCTACCCTTGTTAACCATGAAAACCGACATTCAAAAAGGTACAACCAACCGACGCTTTTCGCGCATTTATATCGGTTTGGCTTCTCCGGATAAAATCTTGGAATGGTCGCATGGAGAAGTTCTAAAACCAGAAACAATTAATTATCGTTCCTATAAACCAGAGAAGGATGGATTGTTTTGCGAGAAGATTTTTGGTCCGGTAAAAGATTACGAATGTCATTGTGGTAAATACAAGCGTATTCGCTATAAAGGGATTGTCTGCGATCGGTGTGGTGTAGAAGTAACAACCAAGAGTGTTCGACGGGAGAGGATGGGACACATTACTTTGGCAGTCCCGGTGGTCCACATCTGGTTCTGGAAATCCTTACCTTCTAAAATTAGCTATATACTTGGTCTTTCTATTAAGGATTTAGAGAAAATCATCTATTATGAGTCCTATGTAGTAATCCAGCCGGGCAACAGTGGCCTGAAAGAAAAAGAACTAATAAACGAAGATGAATACTACCGATTGATGTCCGAGTTTGGTGCTGAATCGGATGGTAAGGACTCTGAGGACGAGTTTGTGGCTAAAACCGGGGGTGAAGCAATTTTAGAATTACTAAAGCGGGTCGATATTGAGCAACTGTCCAGCGAATTGCGTGCACAGGCACGTGTTGAAACCTCATTCCAACGTAAGATGGAGATTTTGAAGCGACTTAAGGTAATTGAGGCTTTTAAACCACGTGACGAAGGGCGGGTTAATAAACCAGAGTGGATGGTATTAACGGTTTTGCCAGTTATTCCCCCTGAACTTCGACCATTAGTACCTCTGGAAGGCGGACGTTTTGCTACCTCCGACTTGAATGATTTGTACCGACGAGTGATTATTCGTAATAATCGACTAAAAAAGCTGATGGAAATTAGGGCGCCAGAAGTTATCCTCAAAAATGAAAGACGGATGCTTCAAGAGGCGGTGGATTCGTTGTTGGACAATGGCCGCAAGACTGTGGCTGTGCGTAGTGATGGTAATCGGGCTTTGAAGTCCCTTTCCGACATGCTTAAAGGCAAGCAAGGTCGTTTCCGACAGAATTTGTTGGGAAAGCGTATTGACTATTCTGGACGTTCGGTAATTGTGGTGGGACCGGAGCTAAAAATACACGAATGCGGTTTGCCTAAAGAAATGGCTTTGGAGCTATTTAAGCCGTTTGTAATTAACAGATTAGTAGAACGTGGTTTGGTCAAAACGGTCAAGAGTGCTAAAAAGCTGGTGGAACGTAAAGGTCCAGAGGTTTGGGATATTCTGGAAGAAGTTATTGAAGATCATCCTGTAATGTTGAATCGTGCACCTACTTTGCACCGTTTGGGGATTCAAGCTTTTCAGCCAGTGCTGGTGGAAGGTAAAGCTATTCGTATTCATCCGTTGGTATGTGCGGCTTTTAATGCTGATTTTGACGGCGATCAGATGGCTGTTCACATTCCTCTTTCCTATGAAGCCCAGGCCGAGGCCGCTGTGTTGATGCTTGCCAGTCATAATGTGCTTTCGCCAGCGCATGGTAAACCCCTGGCAATTCCCAGTCAAGACATGGTAATTGGGTGTTATTATTTAACTAAGGTAAAACCAGGTGAACTTGGAGAAGGCAAGGTCTTCTCTTCTCTGGATGAGGTTATTATTGCTTACAACGATCAAAAGGTAGGATTACATGCTCGGATTAAGGTACGAATTAATGGTGAACTGGTAGAAACTACAACCGGCCGAGTGATATTTAATCAGATAGTTCCGGATAAGTTGCAGTTCATCAATGAACTTTTAACCAAAAAACGTATCGAAGAAATTGTTGCAGACTGTTACAAGCTATTGGGCAATTATGAAACCGTGAAATTCCTGGATCGTCTGAAAGATCTTGGATTTACCTATGCCATGAAATCAGGTGCTACTATTGGAATGGATGATGTTTTAGTTCCTGAGGAAAAGGATAAGTTTGTCGAACAGGCCTATGAAATGGTGGAAAAGATTCAGAATCAATACGAACGTGGCATAATTACTGATGGCGAGCGTTACAACAAGATCATCGATATTTGGACTCATACGACTAACGAAGTTGCAGAGAAGATGTTTGTGCATTTGAGAAAGTCACAAGATGGATTTAATCCGTTGTTTATGATGGCCGATTCAGGAGCACGGGGCTCTAAAGAACAAATTCGTCAGTTAGCCGGCATGCGGGGGTTGTTTGCAAAACCGCAAAAGAAAATGACAGGTTCCATAGGCGAGATCATCGAGTCGCCAATTACTGCCAACTTCAAAGAAGGTTTGACAGTGTTGGAGTACTTCATTTCTACCCATGGAGCGCGCAAAGGTTTGGCTGACACTGCTTTGAAGACAGCCGACGCTGGCTATCTAACTCGTCGGTTGGTTGATGTGGCCCAGGACGTAACCATCACTATTGAAGATTGTGGCACGATTATGGGATTGCGGATTTCTGATCTCAAAGAGGGAGAAGAAGTAATTGAACCGATGCGTGATCGTATCCTGGGTCGGGTAGCGGCCGAGGACGTGTTTAATCCGGAAACCGATGAAATTATTGTTGAAGCTGGCCAACTTATTGATGAAGACATTGCCGATAGGATATCCAACGCTGGTATTGAATCGGTTTACATTCGTTCGGTGCTAACCTGTGAAGCACCACTTGGTGTGTGTGCCAAGTGCTATGGGCGCAATTTAGCCACTGGCAAAATGGTAGATATTGGTGAGGCAGTAGGGATAATGGCTGCTCAAAGTATTGGTGAGCCAGGTACTCAATTGACTTTAAGGACTTTTCACATCGGTGGTACTGCCAGCCGTATTGCAGCTCAATCTCAGGTGGTGGCTAAGACTGCTGGAGTGGTCAAATACGAAAATGTGCGTATCATTAAACAAGAAGATGGCACATCGATTTCTGCCCGTCGGAACGGACGAATAAAGATCATTGATGAAAATAATCGTGTGGTTGCTAACTTTGTAGTACCCTATGGTGCAATTCTCACAGTAGAAGATGGACAGGCAGTAGAAGAAGGCCAAGTTTTGTTCCGATGGGATCCCTACTCAGCTACTATTCTCTGCACTCACACCGGAAGGGTAAAATTTGAGGACATTGTCGAAAATGTAACATACAAAGAAGAATTGGATGAAACCACTGGTTTACGCCAACGAGTAATAATAGATACACGTAATCGCAATTTGAGTCCTCAAATTGTGATTGTTGATGAAGAGGGGAGGCATTTAGAAACTCATATTCTCCCGACCCGTGCTTTTTTGATGGTGCGCGATGGGCAACAAGTTCATGCTGGTGATGTGTTAGTAAGAATTCCGCGCGAGATAGCCAAAACACGTGACATCACTGGTGGATTACCACGAGTGGCCGAGTTGTTCGAAGCACGTCGCCCCAAAGACCCGGCGATCGTCACTGAAATTGATGGCGTAGTTGAATTCGGAGAGGTACGCAAGGGAGTTCGTAAGCTCATCGTCAACTCTCATGATGGTATGGATAGACGAGTTTATGTCATCCCATACGGTAAACACGTGTTAGTCCACGATGGTGATATTGTGAGTGCTGGCGAGAAGCTCACTGAAGGTGCGGTAGCACCTCAGGATATTCTTAATATTCTTGGGCCTAATAAGGTGCAAGAGTACTTGGTTAATGAGATTCAGGAAGTGTACAGGCTTCAGGGAGTTCGGATTAACGATAAGCACATCGAAATTATTGTACGTCAGATGCTTCAGAAAGTGCGTGTGGAAGATCCTGGTGATACCATGTATCTTGAGGGCGACATTGTGGATAAAACACGTTTCTTGCAAGATAATGAAAAAATAATGGAAAAAGTGGTAGTTGTTGATCCTGGTGATTCTAAATTTCATCAGAATAAATTGGTAGATCGGGAAGAGTTTGAGAAAATCAACAAACGTTTGGACATAGCTGGTAAGCGATTGGCGAAATCCAGACCACCCAAGCCTGCTACTTTTACACCAATACTCTTGGGGATTACTAAAGCTGCGTTGTCTACCGAAAGTTTCATTTCGGCTGCTTCTTTCCAGGAAACTACTCGAGTTTTAGCTGATGCAGCTATTGCCGGTAAAGTAGATTATCTCTACGGGCTCAAGGAAAATGTAGTGATGGGCAATTTGATTCCTGCAGGTACAGGCTTAAATAAGTACGCTGATTTGGTTAAGTAAGGAATGTTGAAATTTTGAAAAATAATTGTTGACAAAGAGGAAAATTTGTATTAAATTTAACGCTTGTTTGTCAGGAGGTATGATTTGCCAACCATCAATCAATTAATTCGGTTTGGCAGGGAGAGAATAACAAAGAAGAACAAGGTCCCTGCTTTGCGAGCCTGCCCTCAGAGACGAGGAGTTTGTACGCGGGTTTACACTTCGACACCCAAAAAGCCTAATTCAGCTCTGCGTAAGGTAGCCCGGGTACGATTAACTAATGGAATAGAAGTCACAGCTTACATTCCTGGTGAGGGTCATAATTTGCAAGAACACTCGATTGTGTTAATTCGAGGAGGCAGGGTAAAAGACCTACCGGGTGTTCGTTACCATATTATCAGGGGTGCACTGGATACAGCTGGTGTTGAAGATCGTAAAAATGGTCGCTCCAAATACGGTACAAAGTTAAAGAAATAGTATCAAGTTAGAAAAAAAATTGGAGTTTAAATGCCAAGAAGGAGACGGGTTCCGAAACGTGAAATATTACCAGATCCTAAATATCATAGCCAATTAGCTGCAAAGTTTATTAACAATATTATGCGGCGTGGCAAGAAGAGTGTGGCCGAGTCAATTTTTTACACTGCGCTGGAGCTTATCGAGAGTAAGGTCAAGGCAAACGGTTTAGAGGTTTTCCAGAAAGCAATCGAGAACGTACGGCCACTTTTGGAAGTAAAATCCAGGCGCGTAGGGGGAGCTACTTATCAGGTACCGGTGGAGGTACCCACAGACCGTAGCATAGCTTTAGCTATGCGGTGGCTAATAAATTCTGCCAAGGCACGTTCCGAGAAGACTATGGCAGAGAAACTGGCCAACGAGATTATTGCTGCTTCTAAAAAAGAAGGAGCGGCTATTAAAAAACGTGAAGATACACACAGAATGGCCGAGGCAAATAAGGCTTTTGCACATTTCCGATGGTGAGTGAAAGCAATCGACGATCAACTTGGGTTATGAAAGGTAAATTAGAACAATATGGCACGAGAGTATCCAATAGAGCGGACACGAAATATCGGCATTATGGCTCATATCGACGCCGGCAAAACTACTACAACGGAACGAATTCTGTTCTATACTGGTCGGATTCATCGAATGGGCGAAGTGGATGAAGGCTCTACTACTACCGATTGGATGGAACAAGAAAAAGAGCGAGGGATTACTATTACCTCGGCATCTGTAACCTGCTTTTGGAAAAATTATCGGATAAATATTATCGATACGCCAGGGCACGTAGATTTCACTGCAGAGGTGGAACGTGCTCTGAGAGTCTTAGATGGAGGAATTGTCATTTTTTGCGCAGTTGGTGGTGTGGAACCTCAATCGGAAACTGTATGGCGACAAGCAGATAAATATCGAGTACCTCGCATTGCTTTTGTTAATAAGATGGACAGAGTAGGTGCTGATTTTTACAATGTTATTCAGATGATGGAAGACAGATTAGGAGCTGTCCCATTGCCTTTACAGCTCCCTATGGGCCAAGCAGATATGTTTACCGGAATAATAGATCTGGTTTCTATGCGCGGCGTTGTTTACCATGAAGAAACTCTGGGGCAAAGGTGGGAAGAAATCGAAATTCCTAAAGGTTTAAGGGAAATTGCTAATGAATACAGACAGAAAATGATTGAAAC
>MZGM01000050.1 GCA_002085035.1 Candidatus Zhuqueibacterota bacterium 4484_219 | reverse complement strand
CTACTGAAATAAGATAAAGCTGCCCATTAAAGCTATTCCATTCCCGCATACGTGAGCGAAAAACAATATGCTTGTTATCATGTTTCCAAGTCATGACGATATTGTTGGGACCCATACGATCCCAGACATAATCGCGCTTAATTGTTGCGGTAAAGGTTAACCGCTTGGGGACACCTCCTTCTGCTGGCATTAGATAAACTTCGGTATTACCATCATATTGACCAGTGAAGGCAATCCATTTACCATCTGGAGAAAATCGAGCAAACATTTCGTATCCTTGGTGGTTTGTCAATTTACGTGCTACCCCTCCGGCCGAAGCTACCGTGTACAAATCCCCAGCATAAGTAAATACAATTTGATCACCATAAATCGCTGGAAACCGCAACACTCGAGTTTCTTCCCTGGCAAAAGCTGACACAGTGAAAAACACAGCCGCCAAAACTACAAAAGCTAAATATTTTTTCACGACCATTCCTCCCTTTAAATGTTTAAATTTCACATTAGTTCTCTAAAACACAAAGATAACACTCTTGAGGCCCTAACAAATTCGTGGTAATTGCTCACCAACCAGCATGTCAACCAATCTAGTCCCTCCCATAGAAGTGTTCAATAGGACTTTACCTTGAGGACGTTCAAGAACTTGACCAATAATAGCAGCATTTTCTCCAAGATCAAAACGGCGAAGAAACTGTAAAATTGGCTCGGCAACCTCAGGAGCAACAATCGCAATGAACTTACCTTCGTTTGCCACATAGAGAGGATCGAACCCTAAAAGCTCACAGGCACTCAGCACCTCCGGGGATACCGGGATTTTCACTTCCTCGAGCTCAATTGCCACCTGAGAGCTCTGGGCAATTTCGTTAAGAGTTGTAGCCAGACCACCTCGAGTTGGATCGCGCAAAACGTGAATTGCATCAGGGAATTTTTGTAACATCCTCGACACCATTTTGTTGACTGGAGCAACATCCGAGCGAATTTTGGATTGAAAGGCCAACCCTTCCCGTTGCAACAATACTGCAAGTCCATGCTCTCCCAATGTTCCACTGAGGATTACCCGGTCCCCTACTTGTGCATTCCGACCAGAAATTTGTACCCCAGAAAACACTCGGCCAATTCCTGCTGTGTTAATGAACAACTTGTCGACATTACCTCTTCGCACCACTTTAGTATCTCCAGTAACGATGGAAACCCCTGCCTCTTCAGCAGCCTGCTGCATAGACTCAACAATGGTTTCCAGGTCTGCAAAGGGAAATCCCTCTTCCAAAATCAACCCTGCGCTGAGATAAAGAGGCTCAGCACCGCACATAGCCAGATCATTTACCGTACCGCAGACAGCCAGTCGGCCGATGTCACCTCCGGGGAAAAAAATCGGATCCACCACGTAGCTATCTGTGGTAAAAGCCATCCCTGATCTTTCATTACCCTCAGTATCGGAATCCTGCAACAAAATTGCACCATCGTCCAACCTTTCCAAAATCTGGTTATGGAAGGTGGGAACAAACAACTTGTCAATTAGCTGGTGAGTAAGTTTACCACCACTGCCATGTGCCAATAGAATTCGTTTGTGTTTCGTCATAGTTGCTCGTGGTCTAAGTGAATAGGTAAAATTGATTGACTACATTTGTGAAAAAAGAAAAATCGAAAACCCTCTAAAAAGGTTAGCTTCTAAAGCCCATAGAAGCAAAAATGGCAACACCAGTTCAATACCCAACCACTTCCCTCTCTACATGGAAAGGGTAAAGGGGGTGAGGTAAGCTCACATATGTTCAGCAAAACTGGCCTTCTGTGGCTTCACCAGGCGTTCAAAATCCTCAAACGCCATTTTTACCACGTCCACATGATTGCCACCATTGAATGCAATCTCTACATCTTTGTACAGCACTTCATCTACAATTACCGGAAGTCCGTACAGATTGCCAAAAGGGGGCATGGCACCAACTTCGCAGTCGTCAAAAAGATCCTTAAATTCCTGCTCTGCAGCTAATCTCAACGCCTTTACCTTCAAGAAATCTTTCAGCTTAGCAAAGTTAATCTTGTGACTGGCTGCTAACACCACCATGTAGTCATTACCATTCCCCTTTACTATTACCGATTTAGCCAGCTGGCTTCCTTTAACATGCACTCGTGCGGCAATCTCCTGAGCCGTATAGGCTCGCGAATGGCTAACAACAACATACTTGATGTTGTTGTCGTCAAGATACTTTTGCAATCGTTGAGAAATAGCCATAATACTCCCTCCCTTGATTTAGTTTGGACTTGTTCCGAAATAAAGGAACCAATTATCAATCCTAATACTTACTCCCCATATTTGTAATAAGCAGCGCAGGTCCCTTCACTGGACACCATACAAGCTCCCACCGGCGACTCTGGTGTACAGTGAACGGCAAAAAGTGGACAATCAACAGGTTTCTTTAAACCTTGTAAAATCAATCCACAAATACACCCTTTAGGTTCTACTGAAGGCGGTATCTCAACCTCAATTTGTTTGGCGGCGTCCAGGTTGCCGAATTGCTCTCGAATCTTTAGACCACTTTGAGGGATTGAACCAATACCCCGCCAGATAGTATCCTCTACCTCAAACATTTCTTCAAGCAAGCTTAATGCTTGAGGATTTCCTTCTGGCCTTACCACTCGTCGATATTGAATTGCCACTGCGGGCTTATCGGTAACTATCTGCTCCACTAACATTGAAATAGCTTGTAAAATATCAAGGGGCTCAAAACCTGTCACTACACAAGCCTTACCGTACTGCTCCGCCAGAAAGCGGTACGGCTCACTGCCAATAATAGCCGAAACATGCCCTGGACAAAGAAACCCATCTACTTGCACTCGCGTCTTAACCTCTCCTTTTCGGCTTTGTTCAGTCTGCATTAGCGCTGCCATTGCTGGGGGAATAAGTTTATGAGCAGAAAGAACATAAAAATTTTTTAATTTTTGTTCGATGGCCATTTTTAACACCGTCGCCACCGTGGGGGTAGTAGTCTCAAAACCAACCCCTAAAAAAATCACTTTCTTATCAGGGTTCTGACGCGCAATTTCCAATGCATCCAATGGAGAATACACAATGCGCACATCTCCGCCAGAGGCCTGTTCCTTCTCCAAACTGGAATAGGAGCCCGGCACTTTCACCATGTCGCCAAAAGTAGTAATAATCACATCTGGAATTTGGGACAAAGCAATTGCCCGATCCAGGTAGTCGTTAGGAGTAACACAAACTGGACATCCTGGCCCGGAGAGCAGTTCAATATTTTCTGGTAGAAGCTTTCGTAAACCAAAGCGATGAATCGCCATAGTATGTGTACCACAAACTTCCATCAAAGTGATCTGACGTCCATTTGCTCTCTGACGAATTTGCTCTACTAATCCCTGGACATACTGAGGGTTGCGAAATTCAGACCAAATCTTCATTTTCATCTCTTATCATATTTGTCATTTCCTGATAAAGAGCAATTTGCTCCAAAGCCTCGTCTTCATCCACCTTCTGAATAGCAAAACCTGCATGAACAATCACGTAATCACCAACTTTCAATTCGGGCAGTAATCGAATACTAATCTTGCGTCGGACCGAATTGAGTTCAGCAACAGCTTCGTCCTCGCCTACTAATTCCACAATTTTCATTGCAATTCCTAAACACATACTTTGTTCCCTCTGATGTTTGCAGTAAGCTCAATTAATTTTTCTGTGCCAAATATTTCCCCAACGCTACAGTGGCCTGTCCCAAACTTATGCCTCCATCATTCGGAGGCACTTTGGAATGGATGAGTACTTTAAAATCCCGCTTCTGGAGCTGTTGCAACAAAGCGGAAAGTAGGTAGACATTCTGAAAACATCCCCCACTGAGTGCCACAAGGTTTATGCCCCACTGCTCGCGCAGCCAGATTGCAGTTTCCGTAAAAAGCCGTACCAGCGTATTATGAAAACGGCAGGCGATCGTAGAAGAAAATACTCCTCTTTCAATGTCAGCTACTAAATCCTCGATAAGCGGTGCAATTAAAAACTGGCGAGTATTATCCTGTTCCGTCCATTCGGTAGCATAGCGACCAGAGTCTGATTCAAGATGCATCTCCAGCTCCATAGCTGCCTGTCCTTCAAAGGAAACCCGTTGTCGCAAGCCCAATAAAGCAGCAACTCCATCGAACAAACGACCACAACTGGAAGTTAATGGTGAATTAAGACGATGCTGCATCATCTGGACTAGAAATTCAGTTGCTTTGGTATCCCATTTTTGTAGTATTGGGAGGGCACGATTCCACATCTGGTTTCCGAAAGTTTTCCACAGATAGCTAACTGCCATTCGCCAGGGTTCTTTGATGGCTTGCGCACCGCCGGGCAGGGGGAGATATTCAAAATGTGCCACTCGGACAAAATCTTGCAGGTCGGCGATCAAGACTTCGCCGCCCCAAATATTCCCGTCCAGGCCATAGCCTGTGCCATCCAAGGCAAAGCCAATCACCTTTTCGCTAATACCATGTTCTGCTAAACAAGCAGCAATGTGGGCATGGTGATGTTGCACTCCGATTTTGTGCGGAATCTCCTGCTCCAACGCCCATTGCGTGGAAAGATATTGAGGGTGCAGATCATAAGCTAAAACTTGGGGGGTAATCTCCAGGATTTTGCGCAGGTGCTCATAAATTTCCAGATAAAATTGCCAGGTTTCCAGATTTTCCAGATCGCCGATATGTTGACTAACAAAAGCCTGGTCGCCCTTGGTCAAACAGAGGGTATTCTTCAGCTCCGCTCCGCAGCCAAGGACAGATGGTAAATGCTGGTGCTCGAATTTCGGCGACAAATGTATCGGTAGCGGAACAAAGCCCCGCGACCGCCGGACCGGCAATATTTTGTCAGCAAAGATACGGCACACAGAATCATCACTCCGAATCAGAATATCTCTATCGTGAAACAAAAAATAGTCAGCTATCTTGCTCAAGCGTTGTAAAGCTTCAGCATTGTCAATAGCAATTGGTTCTTCAGAAAGATTTCCGCTGGTCATCACCAGCGCCAAGAAATCGTCTTGAAAAATCAAATAATGCAGAGGTGTGTAAGGCAACATAACACCAAAATATTTGTTATTTGGTGCCACCGAAGGAGCAATCGAATTTTGCGGCTTCTTTTTTAATAGAACAATTGGGCGCTGCGGTGAAGTAAGCAAATTTGCCTCCGTTTGAGAAAACCAGGCAAACTGTGCCACCTTTTCAAGATCGCTGGCCATAACTGCCAAGGGTTTCTCCTCACGATGCTTACGCCAACGCAACCGCTGCACCGCTTCCTCCTGTGTCGCATCTACTGCTAAATGAAATCCGCCCATTCCCTTAATGGCGATGATCTTACCGCACTTTAAAAAATCAACAGTAGCCTGAATCACATCGCTGGCTTCTACCCGCTGCCCTTTGGCATCCAACAACCACACCTGCGGGCCACATCGTGGACATGCATTGGGCTGGGCATGAAAGCGACGATCCATCGGATCATCATACTCTCGCTGACAATCTGGACACATTTGAAACGATGCCATAGTAGTATTGGGACGATCATAGGGAATGTCGGAGGTGATGGTGTAACGCGGCCCGCAATTGGTGCAATTAATGAAAGGGTAGCGATAGCGGCGATCTTTAGGATCAAACAGCTCAGCAAGACACTCCGAACAGGTAGCAATATCAGGAGAGATCAAAGTAAAATGTTCAGCCACCCTACGGCTGGGTTGTATCTTGAAATCGGAATAGCCAGCAACTGGCAGCGATTCTATTTGAATCGAATGAATTTGAGCTAATGGAGGTAATTCTGTTTGCAGCGCCTGGAGGAAAGATTCCAGAGTGCCGTTTTCTCCTTCTACATCAATAGTCACTCCTTGAGCGTGATTAAACACCATGCCCCGCAGGTGATATCGTTTAGCCAGTCGATAAACGAAGGGACGGAATCCTACGCCCTGCACAACTCCCCTGATTTCAAACCTGTGGCGTTCCATTTCTTATTTTCGAATTCCAAAGTTTTGCTTGAACTATTTAACAGCCGCTGTTAGTTTGGAAAAAGTACCAGTCACATCTGAGCCATTTTGTAAGACTCATCTGGGCAATATGGCTTTTCATGGTAGATCAGGGAAAGTAGCTCCTGTTTCTTCTGAAATTCTGTGCACTGCTTCTCCAATAACCTCAAGACGACGAATCACGGCGTCTTGACATTGAAGTCCATCGAAAAAATTTTCAATACTTTTATTGAATTCAAAATGGCGTTCCGACGAATGTAATTCCGACTAGCTTCAATGCCTCTACGACTAACTATGTCCACATCACGTCCGAATATCTGTTTGAGTTCATTCTCCATGTGGACAAGATCAAACAAAGTATGTTTTGCATCTTCACTGAACGTGACAAGTATGTCAATATCGCTGTTAGGACAGAAGTCATCCCGAAGCACTGATCCAAACAGAGCAAATTCTTGTATTTTCCACCTGTTACAGAATTTGGCAATTTTTCCTTTGGGGATATCGATGCGTATTTGCTCATCGTTGCTCACTATTATTTAGTTGCAACTCCACCTACACTACTAACGACAATCCCCAAGGCAATTGACAGCAGCTTGGCATCCGCACTATCAGCACGAGAGGGGATGAGAATAGGAGCTTTAGCACCCATAATTACGTGGGCCAAACGAAACTTAGCCCAGTAGGTAGTACTTTTAGCTAACATATTAGCTGACTCGATATCAGGTGGGATCAAAATGTCGGCGACGCCAGCTACTGGAGATTCAAGACCTTTGATACGAGCAGCTTCGGGGGAAATGGCATTGTCCAGTGCCAACGGCCCGTCCACAATACACCCTTTAATTTGGCCTCGCTGATTCATTTTGGCAATAGCTGCAGCTTCTAATGTAGAAGGAATAGCGGATGTCACAGTTTCTACTGCCGACAATAGCGCCACCTTGGGATTGGTGTTTCCCAACAGATGGGCCAATTCTACCGCGTTCTGGATAATCTCGACCTTTTGCTTCAGGTCCGGAGCTATTGTCACTCCACCGTCGCTAATCATCACCAGTTGGTTATTGTCACGACCGGGATCTTCGAACAGAAACACATCGCTGAGCAATTTGCCGGTTTTCAGACCTTGCTGGGGATCAAGCACTGCTTTCAGAAGTGTACTGGTTTTGGTCTTGCCTTTCAACAAAATATCAGCTTCGCCAATAGCTACGCTCCTGACTGCTGCTGTCACAGCTTCCGCTTCTGAAGGAAAATCTCGAATCTCAACAGCTTTGGTACTTTCAGTAGCAAGATTCAAGCGACGCAAAAGTTGGGTAATCTGGGCTTTATTACCAAATAAAATCCCCTCTACCAATCCCATACCTTTGGCTTCCCAAAATGCAGACAGCGCTGCTTCGTCCTGGGCATTGGCAACAGCGATTCTTTTAGGGCCTAAAAATCGAGCACGCGCTAAAAGGTGTTCGAAGTTAGTAATCATGAATATTTTTATTAGACATTCCCGATCTGCATGTTCAATCACAATAAATTATGCAAATTATTCCAAAAGTGCAACCCCTATTTCGAGTTCAATAACGGAATGTCGGTTGGAGCTCTTGCAGAGAATCATTTTATTCTAATTTCGGGGAAAAGGGCTCAACTGGCTCGAGGTAACACATTCTCCACATGTTTCAAAACATCCGACACAGATACTTCAGTCATGCACTGGTGCAATCGAGGACACTGATGTAGATGGCACGGACGACAGGCAATTGGCTTGTAAATAGCACGATGTCCTTGCCGGGGATCATAAGGAAACCAGATGTCTGGTTCGCTGGGGCCAAAGATACCAAACGTGGGAGTGCCTACTGCTACTGCAAGGTGCATGGGGCCACAATCGTTAGAAATATAAAGATCGCATTGTTGTAACAATGCTGCTAATTGTCGCAAAGATAGTAGCGGTACGAAAAAGGCAGCTTCCTCGACTTTCTCTTTTAGCCTTCTAACAATTTCCTTCTCCTTAGGACCATGGGTAAAAATAACTTGTGTATCGAATTCGCAATGGAGACGTTTTGCCAATTCAGCGTAATAATGTTCAGGCCATAATTTAGCTGGCCAGGTACCACCAGGATGCAAACCAATTAGAAATTTCTTTTTATTTAGCTTGTGTGTCT
>MZGM01000049.1 GCA_002085035.1 Candidatus Zhuqueibacterota bacterium 4484_219 | reverse complement strand
AAAATGATTGAAACTCTCTCGGACTATGATGAGCATCTTATGGAAAAGTATTTGGAAAGTGAAGAAATAAGCGAGGCAGAAGTTAAAGCAGCTATTCGCAAAGCAACTTTGGATGTGCGGGTTACGCCAGTACTCTGTGGTTCTGCAGTAAGGAACAAAGGTATTCAACGGTTGTTGGATGCGGTAGTAGATTATTTGCCAGCTCCGGTAGATTTAGCCAGCGTAAAGGGCACCAATCCTAAAACAAGAAAAGAAGAAGTTCGTATTCCGTCAGATGATCAACCATTTTCTGCTCTAGTTTTTAAGATTGTAAGTGATCCCTATGTGGGTAAGTTGAGTTATTTTCGAGTCTACTCTGGCAAGGTTACTGTAGGTAGCCGAGTATTGAATGCAAATACTGGGCGGATGGAGCGTTTAGGACGCCTGCTGTTAATGCAAGCTAATAAGCGTGAAGATATTACTGAAGTATTTACTGGCGATATTGTTGCTGTAGTTGGGCTAAAGAAAACTAAAACAGGCGATACATTATGCGATGAACGTCATCCAATTATTTTGGAAAAGATGGCTTTCCCTGAGCCGGTTATTTCAATAGCTATTGAGCCTAAGACAAAGGCCGATCAAGATCAACTGACAGAGGCTTTGCAAAAATTGGCTGATGAAGATCCTACGTTTCAAATCAGGACCAACGAAGAGACAGGTCAGACTTTAATTTCCGGGATGGGGGAGTTGCATCTAGAGATTCTAATCGATCGCTTAATGCGGGAATTTAAGGTACAGGCAAATGTGGGACAACCTCAAGTTGCTTATCGAGAAACCATTCGACGTAAAGTGACTGCTGAAGGTAAATTTATCCGTCAAACTGGTGGTCGGGGACAATATGGACATGTTGTAATTGAGGTTGAACCAGCCGAGAAGGGAACAAAATTTGTGTTTGAAGACAAGATTACTGGGGGAGTAATACCAAAGGAGTACATCAATTCCGTACGAGAAGGAATCGAAGAAGCGATGGGGAATGGGGTCCTGGCTGGTTATCCTTTAGTAGACATCAAGGTTTCTTTGATTGATGGGTCCTATCATCCGGTAGACTCTTCGGATTTAGCCTTTAAAATTGCTGGTTCGATGGCTTTACAAGAAGCGGTTGCTAAGGCCGATCCTGTTTTGCTTGAGCCGATGATGGAATTGGAAGTGGTAACACCAGAGGAATACCTGGGGGATATAATAGGCGATTTAAACAGCCGCAGGGGGAAAATTTTGGGTATTGTTCCGCGTAAAGATGCACAGGTGATAGCGGCAATCGTGCCGCTCAGCGAAATGTTTGGGTACGCTACCACATTGCGTTCTTTAACGCAAGGGCGCGCTATTTATACTATGGAATTTGCGCATTATCAACAAGTTCCCCAGGCTGTCGCAGATCAACTATTAGAAAAGGTATGAGAGTGGAAAAAATAGCTCAATTTAATAGTGAAGGGAGGAACTAACAATGGCAAAAGAGAAATTTCAACGCACTAAGCCGCACGTCAATATTGGAACGATTGGACATGTAGACCACGGGAAAACCACGTTAACGGCGGCGATTACTTATTATCTGGCCCGCAAGGGCTTGGCCCAGGAGCGTAGTTACGATGAAATTGATAATGCCCCGGAAGAAAAAGCCCGAGGGCTGACAATTAATGTACATCATGCTGAATATGAAACCGAAAAACGGCATTATGCTCATGTAGACTGCCCGGGACACGCAGACTTTATCAAAAATATGATCACCGGAGCAGCACAAATGGACGGTGCAATTTTGGTCGTAAGTGCCGCCGATGGACCAATGCCACAAACACGGGAACACATCCTATTAGCCAGACAGGTGGGAGTGCCCCGTATTGTGGTCTTCTTGAATAAGGTAGACCAGGTAGATGATCCTGAACTATTGGAATTGGTGGAATTGGAAATTCGTGACTTGTTGAATCAGTACGAGTTTCCTGGTGATGAAGTTCCTATTATTCGGGGAAGTGCCTTGGAAGCTCTAACTCATCCCGATGACCCAGAGAAGACTAAATGTATTGAAGAGTTGATAAAGGCAATTGATGAGTACATTCCTACTCCTAAGCGAGATGTGGATTTGCCTTTCTTAATGCCAGTTGAAGATGTGTTTAGTATTACTGGACGTGGTACGGTGGGTACGGGACGAATTGAACGCGGTAGAGTGAAAGTTGGTGATGAGGTAGAAATCGTTGGTATGGGTTTGAAACGAAAAACAGTGGTAACTGGCGTGGAGATGTTCCGTAAGATTCTGGATGATGGTCAGGCAGGGGATAATGTAGGATTATTGTTGCGAGGAGTAGATAAAGATGAACTAAAGCGGGGAATGGTAGTAGCTGCTCCGGGAAGTATTACGCCTCATACCCAATTCAAAGCGCAAGTTTACGTACTGACCAAAGAAGAAGGTGGTCGTCATACACCATTTTTCAATGGTTATCGCCCACAGTTCTACTTCCGTACCACAGACGTAACGGGAACAATTAAGTTGCCAGAAGGTGTAGAAATGGTAATGCCTGGTGATAATGTAAACATGGAAGCAGAGCTTATTACTCCCATTGCTATGGAAGAAGGATTGCGCTTTGCTATTCGTGAAGGTGGACGTACTGTAGGTGCAGGTGTAGTAACCGAAATCATTAAATAGTTTGATAGCTTCGTTTTGCAAGAACGTGGAGTGAATAAATGCCAGGTCAAAGGATTAGGATTAAGTTAAAAGCTTACGATCATCGACTTATCGATAAATCGACTGACAAGATCATTAGAACTGCTCAATCTACTGGGGCGGCTATATCTGGGCCGATTCCATTGCCAACCAAGCGAACGGTTTATACTGTGTTGCGGTCGCCACATGTGGATAAGAAATCTCGAGAACAGTTCGAGACCAGAATTCATAAGCGCTTAATCGATATCCTGAATTCAACCCCGAAGACCATTGATGCTTTGATGAAGTTGGAGTTGCCTGCTGGTGTCGACGTAGAAATTAAAGTCTGATAGGGAGAAAGATGCGAACATGATTGGTTTAATCGGAAGAAAGTTAGGAATGACCCGCATCTTTGACGAGGAGGGTCGCCATGTGCCGGTTACGGTTATTGAAGCAGGTCCTTGCTATGTAACCCAGATTAAGACCGTGGACAAGGATGGTTATGTTGCAGTACAACTAGGTTTTCGTGAAAAAAAAGAAAGTCGAACCACAAAACCGTTATTGGGTCATTTTAAAAAAGCCAATACGAAACCTACTTATGTACTGCAAGAATTTCGCGATTTTGATAATTGGCAAAATCTGAAGCTAAGCGATGAAATTAAAGTGGATATCTTCTCGCCAGGTGATGTGGTTAAAGTAACCGGCCGTAGCAAGGGGCGTGGATTTGCTGGAGTGGTTAAGCGCCACCGATTCGCTGGTGGACCCAAGACGCATGGCCAGAGTGACCGAGCACGGGCGCCAGGTTCAGTGGGACAGTCATCTTTTCCTTCTCATGTGCTCAAAGGGTTACGCATGGCCGGCCGCATGGGAGGAAAACGGGTAACGGTATTAAACCTTAAGGTGGTCAAGGTGTATCCGGAACAAAATCTTCTTTTACTAAAGGGGGCAGTTCCTGGTGCTGTAAACGGATATGTGCGAATTGTCAAATAGATGAGGTTGCTGTGAAAGTAGATGTTTTAAGAGTAGATGGTAGTAGTTCAGGAAGGCAGGCAGAACTTCCGGCGCAGATTTTTGAAATCGAACCTAATGATCATGCCATCTATTTGGCAGTAAAGGCGCAAATGACTAATAAGCGCCGTGGTACAGCTTCTGTTAAAAATCGCGCCTTGGTGGCTGGAGGAGGCAGAAAACCATGGCGACAAAAAGGCCGAGGGGTGGCACGAGCCGGTACTATTCGATCGCCGATATGGCGAGGCGGGGGTACTGTTTTTGGCCCCACACCTCATCCTTACCACTTGAAAGTAAATAAGAAAGTTAAGCGATTGGCACGAAAATCTGTGTTATCCTACAAAGCTCAAGAAGGAAATATTGTTGTAGTCGAAGATTTTGACATAGAATCTGGAAAGACACGAGATATGGCAGCTATTTTACAACAACTGGATTTGGATAGCAAGAAAATCACGCTGTTAGTACCACAATCCAAAGCCAAACTGCTACAAGCTGGACGAAATATTCCCACTTTACAGATCTGTGAAGCTAAAAGTGCTTCGATATATGAGTTGTTGAATTGTGAAAAGTTAGTGATTCAAGAAACAGCTATCGAAAAATTGCAAGAGGTGTTTTAAGATATGAAGGAAAGCTACAAAATTTTACTTCGGCCAATCCTTACTGAGAAAATGGACAATCTTAAAGATGCTGTTAATCAGTATGCTTTCGAGGTAGACCGGGGAGCAAATAAAATTGAGATTAAACAAGCTGTGGAACAACGGTTTAATGTGAAGGTAGAGAAGGTGCGCACTATGATTGTACGAGGCAAGTATCGCCGCCTTGGGCGTTTTCAGGGAAAACGGGCGAATTGGAAAAAAGCAATAGTAACCTTGCGCCAGGGAGACACGATTGATTACGTGGCCGGAGTTTAATGTTTTTATCTGATACTATGATGCAACAGACAAATACAACACAAATCGGTAAGCGGAGGATTTCATGCCGATAAAAAGCTTTAAACCTACAACACCAAGTTTGCGATTTCGGAAGATTTCTACTTTTGCTGAAATAACCGAGACGGAACCAGAAAAATCGTTATTGGAACCCCTGAAGAAGACTGGTGGCTGATGGTGAGAAACGTTATATTTTGGCGCCACTGGGTTTAAAAGTGGGCGATACCGTAATCTCTGGTGAGAATGCTGAGGTGCGTGTCGGTAATGTTTTGCCATTGAGTAAAATCCCATTAGGTACATTTGTTCATAACATAGAGCTGAAAATTGGCAAAGGGGGGCAATTAGTTCGTAGTGCAGGAACTTATGCTCAGTTGTTGGCCAAAGAGGGTAATTATGGTCATTTGAGGCTTCCTTCTGGAGAAGTTCGGTTGGTGCAATTACGTTGTCGTGCCACCATTGGGCAGGTAGGAAATATTGATCATGAGAATATTTCGTTGGGGAAAGCAGGTGCCCGACGCTGGTTGGGCATCCGGCCGAGTGTGCGTGGAGTAGCGATGAATCCGGTAGATCATCCCATGGGAGGTGGGGAAGGAAAAAGTTCTGGAGGCCGTCATCCTACTTCACCATGGGGTTGGTTTGCTAAAGGTGGCAAAACTCGCAAGAAGAAGAAATCGGATGCCTATATTATTAAACGTCGAAAATAAGATTGGTAATGAGGTGATAGAATGCCGAGGTCAGTAAAAAAAGGTCCGTACATTGATCCGAAGTTGCTCAAGAAAATTCAGGAGCTAAATCGGACAAATACTAAGAAGGTAATTAAAACCTGGGCGCGTCGTTCTACCATTTCTCCTGAGTTTGTCGGCCACACAAAGCAGAAAAATCAATGCGGGTTAAATAGTTGGATTTTGGTTAAGTTTGGAGAATATTCATGGAAGCTTTTGCAGTGACCAAGTATGTTCGGATGTCTCCTTTCAAAGTAAGACGGGTTGCAGAGCTAATTCGGGGGAAGGATGTGGATGCAGCTATTAGCATTTTGCACTTTACCCCTAAAGCTGCTGCAATTCCACTGGAGAAAACTTTGCGTTCTGCAGCAGCAAATTTAAGTAATGTTTATGAAGGCGCTTCTAAAATTGAACCAGACGAGATTTTTATCAAAGAGGTTCGCGTTGATGAGGGTCCGACTATGAAGCGGTTTCGAGCTGCTTCTATGGGGCGAGCAATGCGCATACGACGTAGGACCAGCCATATTAAAATTGTGGTAGCTACAGAAGAATTTTAGCTGTTCACCAGCCCCATGTAAAAAAACTGTACTTATCGATCATGAAAAGTAGAACAAGCTTGATGGAGGATTTATTTTGGGTCAAAAGACAAACCCTATTGGTTTACGGTTAGGAATCATTAGAACCTGGAGTTCTAATTGGTTTGACGAACGGAATTTTGCTGATAAGCTGCGAGAGGATTTATACTTGCGTCGTTACATTCGTAGCCGAATGCAAAATGCCGGGATATCGCAAATCGAGATTGCCCGCACACCAAGACAGATAACTATTACTATTCATACAGCAAAACCAGGTATCGTTATTGGACGTAAGGGGTTTGAGGTTGATAAATTAAAGGAGGAGTTGCAAAAAATCACTGGTAAAGATATTCAGGTTAATGTAAATGAAATCAAAAAGCCGGAGTTGGACGCCTATCTTGTAGGGGAGAACGTTGCTCGACAATTGGAGGCAAAGATATCGTTCCGGCGAGTGATGAAAAAGGCAATTACTGCAGCTATGCGCATGGGTGCAGAAGGAATTAAGATTACTTGTAAAGGGCGATTAGCTGGAGCAGAAATGGCTCGCACTGAACACTATAAGGAAGGGAAAATTCCCTTGCATACTTTGCGCGCTGATATCGACTATGCCGCTACCACGGCAAAAACCACTTATGGTTGTATCGGGGTAAAGGTGTGGATTTGCAAGGGCGAAGTAATCGGAGCTTGAAGGACTGTAGATTCGAGGTGTCATTTTCTATCATAGGAGTATTTTTCCAATGTTAATGCCTAATCGAGTAAAACATCGTAAACAACAGCGAGGACGACGTAAGGGTAAAGCTACTCGAGGAGCTGAAATAAGTTTTGGAAGTTACGGTTTGAAAGCTCTGGAAGCGGCCTGGATTACCAGCCGCCAGATTGAAGCGGCTCGGGTAGCTATTACACGTCATGTGCGTCGAGGTGGTAAACTTTGGATTCGCATTTTTCCGGATAAACCAGTAACTAAAAAACCGGCAGAAACACGTATGGGGAAAGGTAAAGGTGCTCCAGAATTTTGGGTGGCAGTGGTTAAGCCTGGTCGTATTTTGTTTGAGATAGAAGGAGTTCCAGAAGACTTAGCCCGAGAGGCGATGCGGCTGGCATCACACAAATTGCCAATTAAAACTAAGTTTGTTACTGCTGAGGAGGCCGGGGTAGCCGTATGAAAATGCACGAGATTAATGAGTTGTCGTTAGAAGAAATTAAGCAACGCTTAGAGGATGCACTGGAGGAACTGAGTAATCTACGATTCCAAAAAGCATTGGGACAGTTGAGTAATCCTTTGCGCCTTCGTATTGTACGACGTGATATTGCTCGGTTAAAAACTGTGATTCGTGAATACGAATTGGGAATTCGTAAGCAAACAAAATCTATCGAAGAAAAGGTTTAATTTAGCGGTGGAATAATGGAAACAGGTGTACGAGGTAAGCGTAAGATTATTCAGGGTTACGTAGTTAGTGATAAGATGGATAAAACCCGAGTGATTGCAGTTGAACGGTATATTCAACATCCATTGTACAAGAAATACGTTAAACGTACCAAGAAATTTATGATTCATGACCCAAGCAATGAGTCCCAGATGGGTGATTTGGTGAAGGTAATAGAAGTTCGTCCGTTGAGTAGGCGTAAACGCTGGCAACTATTAGAAGTTGTAGAAAAAGCCAAGTAGTTTTGTGTTTCAGTTTTTGGGAAAAGCAGATTGAATGAGGGTTTCTTATGGTTCGAGAGTACACACGGTTGAATGTGGCAGACAACACCGGAGCGAAACAGGTTATGTGCATCCGGATATTAGGTGGTACGAGGAAGCGTTATGGTCGGGTGGGGGATATTATTGTGGTTACGGTAAAGTCAGCCATCCCTGGTGGTAATGTTCAAAAGGGTAACATTAGTAAGGCGGTTATTGTGCGGACTAAAAAAGAGATCAAGCGTGACGATGGGTCACTCATTCGTTTTGACGAGAATGCTGTGGTGTTAATTGATGAGCAAAAGGAACCTAAGGGAACCCGAATATTTGGACCAGTAGCCAGGGAGTTGCGCGAGAAAGAATTTATGAAAATTGTTTCGTTAGCACCGGAGGTTTTGTAGTGAAACGAACAAATACGAAAGTTCAACGACCGTTGAAGTTACGGGTAAGAAGAGATGATATTGTTCAGGTGATTGCCGGTAATGATAGGGGCAAGCAGGGCAAGGTGTTGAAGGTTTTTCCCAAGAGGCAACGCATCATAGTAGAAGGTATTAATTTCATTAAGCGTCATACTCGTCCCAGCCAACAAAATCCGAAGGGCGGAATAGTTGAAAAAGAAGCTCCTATCCATGTTTCTAATGTTATGGTAGTTTGTCCTAAGTGCAGTAGTGTTACCCGTGTTGGGATGCAAGTTTTGGATGATGGCTCGCGAGTACGAATTTGTAAACATTGTGGCGAGATGATGACGACATAGAACCGTAGTTGGATTTTGGAGAGAAGTATGAAGGAATACGTTCCGCGTTTAAAGAAATTTCACTATGAACACGTAATAGATGCACTGCGAAAGAAATTTGGTTATAAAAATGTAATGCAGGTACCGCGTCTGGAAAAGATTGTGATTAATATGGGGGTGGGTGATGCAGTGCAAAACCCCAAGGCTTTGGAATGGGCAATGAATGACCTGATGCAAATTACGGGTCAGAAGCCGGCAATTTGCGAGGCTAAAAAATCGATTTCTAATTTCAAGCTTCGGGCAGGCATGAAGATTGGCTGTAAGGTGACACTCCGTCGTGATCGGATGTATGAGTTTTTTGATCGCTTGATTAATGTTGTTATCCCACGTATTAGGGATTTTCGTGGTTTATCGGACAAGTCCTTTGATGGACATGGTAATTATACTTTTGGGGTTAAAGAGCAGATTATTTTCCCAGAAATTAATTATGACAAAGTGGAAAAAATTCGGGGAATGGATATTACTATTTGTACTACGGCAAAAACTGATGAAGAAGCCTATGAGCTACTCAGGGAATTTGGTATGCCTTTTAGGCGACGATGAGATTATGGGGTAATTTTGGATAACTACGTATCTAAAAAGGAGAAGAACTACATTGGCACGTAAAGCGTTGATTAACAAGGCAAATAAGCCGCAGAAATTTCGGGTGCGTCAATATAATCGTTGCAAGCGATGTGGACGGCCACGCGCTTATCTTCGTAAATTTGGTCTGTGTCGTATTTGTTTTCGAGAATTAGCTCTGCAGGGAGAAATTCCTGGTGTCACAAAGGCTAGCTGGTAGAAGGACTAAGGTAGAATAAATTTGGGAGTTAATCCATGTCAATGACCGACCCGATTGCAGATTACTTGACTCGGATACGCAATGCCATAAAAGCTCGTCATAAGAAAGTTGAGATACCATCTTCCAATCTGAAACGGGAGATGACTCGGATTTTATATGAAAATAAATTTATCCAGCATTACATTAATATTGATGATGGTAAACAAGGGGTCATTCGTATCTATTTAAAATATACTCCAGACAATCAAAGCGTTATCGCCGGACTAAAAAGGATTAGTACCCCAGGTCGTCGTGTATATGTTGGAGTTGACAAGATTCCCCGCGTGTTGAACAATTTAGGAATTGCTATTATGAGTACTTCTCGGGGAGTGATGACTAATAAAGAAGCCAAGAAATTGGGTGTGGGGGGCGAAGTAATCTGCTATGTGTGGTAGTTGAAAAGTATTGGAGGATGAAGCAGTGTCGCGAGTTGGAAAAGTACCAATAGAAATACCTCAGGGAGTTAAAATAGAAACGAGGGAAAGCAGCATTAAGGTAAATGGACCTAAGGGCGAGTTAAGTCGTACTATTGATCCCGCGTTGACAATAAAAATAGAAGATGGGAAGATTTATCTGAAACGCCCGACTGATAGCCGGTACCATCGTTCGCTACATGGTTTGTATCGGTCTTTGATTGCTAATATGGTTACGGGTGTTTCTGAAGGATTTCAGAAGCGCCTGGAGATTGTTGGGGTGGGATATCGAGCCGAGAAGAAGGGGAAAAGTCTGGTGTTGCAATTAGGATTTTCTCATCCAATTGTATTTTTCCCACCAGAGGGAATCGATATTGTTGTGGAAAGCCCTACTTCTATTGTAGTGAATGGAATTGATAAGGAATTAGTTGGGTTGGTAGCTGCTAAAATTCGTTCTTTTCGCCCCCCCGAACCCTACAAAGGCAAAGGGATTCGTTATGCCGGTGAATATGTTCGAAAAAAGGCTGGTAAATCGGGCGCATAATTTGAGGATACTATGATGGTTCAGGAAGGATGAGGTAGAACATGGCGGATAAAAATAAATTAAAATTATGGGCAAGATTACGACGTAAAAGACGTATCCGTAAAAAGGTAAGTGGTACACTTGAGCGTCCGCGCCTAACGGTGTATCGGAGCTTAAAGCATATTTATGCTCAACTTGTGGATGATGTAAGTGGGCGGACGTTAACGTCGGTTTCAGATTTTAGTAAGGATATTCGGGATGAGGTAGCTAAGGTTCGGTCTCAAGGTAAAATTGCTGTAAGTGTAGTAGTAGGGAAAGAGATTGCTCGTCGTGCTCTGGAAATGAACATTCAAAAAGTAACATTTGACCGCAACGGTTATCTTTATCATGGGCGTGTGAAGGCTGTAGCTGAAGGTGCCAGAGAGGGTGGATTGGAGTTTTAAACGCAATAGAGGAGGTACTTTTGGAAAAAATTAGTCCAAGTGAATTAGATCTACGGGAAAGGGTGGTGCACGTTAATCGTGTTGCAAAGGTCGTAAAGGGGGGGCGTCGTTTTAGTTTTAATGCTATTGTAGTAGTGGGGGATGGAAAAGGCTATGTGGGAGTGGGGTTTGGCAAAGCAAACGAAGTAACCGATGCCATTACTAAAGCTACAGAAGATGCTAAGAAAAACCTGGTACGTATTCCCATAGTGAAGGGTACAATTCCCCACACGTTAGTTGGTAAATTTGGAGCAGCGCGGGTGCTTTTGAAACCTGCGTCGCCTGGTACTGGAATAATTGCTGGCGGAGCAGTGCGGGCTATTATGGATTCTGCCGGGGTAAAAGATGTTTTGGCTAAATTAATAGGTTCCTCCAATCCACATAATGTAGTGAAGGCTACAATGCGAGCTTTGACCAGTATGCGTGATGCCTACATGGTGGCGCGAAGGCGAGGTGTTTCTGTACAAGAATTATTTGTCTAAAAATTGTTACTGGAGCAAGTGGAATCATGGCTGGAAAACTCAAGATTACTCAAGTTCGAAGTGTTATTGGGCGTCAAAAAAAACAAAAACTGACAATACAAGCACTGGGAATCCGACGGTTGCATCATACAGTTGTGCATAATGATACTCCACAAATTCGAGGGATGATCAATAAAGTGAGACACTTGGTTGAAGTAGAAGAGATTAATAAAGGTGAAATAAAAAAGGAGAAGTAGTAGTGAATTTGGGTACGTTAAAATATGCTACTGGTTCAAAACATAAGCCCAAGCGTGTAGGACGAGGACCTGGCTCGGGACATGGTGGTACGGCGTGCAGAGGTCACAAAGGTCAACATTCGCGCTCTGGAGATAAAAGACGAGTCTGGTTCGAGGGAGGGCAAACGCCGATTCAACGACGTCTGCCGAAGCGTGGCTTCAATAGTCTCTCTCGTCGGGAATTCCAAATTGTAAATTTAGATGCCTTGAATCGACTGGAAGGAGTCACTAAAATTACGCCTGAATTATTGTACGAAAAAAAACTTATTCGTAAGCGTAATCTTCCAGTGAAAATTTTGGGGGATGGTCAGCTTTCTAAAGCTTTAGAAGTTTCTGCTCATGCTTTCAGCAAAAGTGCTGCCGAGAAAATTGAATCTATAGGAGGCAAAACGATACTTTTATGATTAAAAGCTTTCAAAATGCTTTCAAAATTCCAGAACTGAAACGTCGTATTTTATTTACCTTGTTTATCTTGGTTATTTACCGGTTGGGGGGACATGTTCCAACCCCTGGTATCGATGCTCAAGCTTTAGGTGAGTTTTTTGCCCAGGCGCGAAGCACTCTTTTTGGCCTTTATGATATGTTTGCCGGTGGTGCTTTTCGTAAAGCGACAGTGTTTGCCCTGGGAATTATGCCCTACATCTCGGCTTCCATTATTTTGCAATTGTTAGGCGCAGTTGTGCCCTATTTCCAAAAGTTGCAAAAAGAGGGCGAGGAAGGACGCAAAAAGATTATTCAATATACTCGATATGGCACTGTGCTGATATCAGCAATGCAGGCTTATGGAGTCAGTGTTTTTTTGGAAAGTATTCAAACTCAATCAGGAGCTTTGGTGGTGCCTAACCCCGGGTTGGGATTTCGTCTTTTGACTATGATTACGCTTACTACCGGCACGGTGTTTATTATGTGGTTAGGTGAGCAAATTGATGAACGTGGTATCGGCAACGGTATTTCGTTGATTATCTTCATCGGCATTATTGCTCGCTTTCCTAACGCTGTGTTGGATGAGTTGCAGCAGCTAATTGCAGGTAACCGTGCCATTTTGGAGGAGCTAATTCTCTGGGCTTTGATGGCACTGGTAGTAGCGGCAGTGGTACTAATAACTCAAGGTGTCCGAAAAATCCCTGTTCAGTATGCCAAGCGAGTAATTGGACGAAAGGTATATGGTGGACAAAGTACCCATATTCCAATGCGGGTAAATACGGCTGGTGTAATGCCAATTATTTTTGCCCAGTCCATTATGTTCGTTCCCAATACTTTTTCAACCTTTTTTCCTAATAGTGAGTTTGTGAGTTCAATAAGTGCTCTTTTTAACTGGGATTCTCCGATTTATTGGTTTTTCTATGGCATGCTGATCATCTTTTTTACTTATTTTTATACCGCCATTGTGTTCAATCCCGTGGACATCGCAGACAATATGCAGAAATATGGGGGGTTTATCCCGGGAGTACGACCTGGTAAGAAAACAGCCGACTATCTGGATTACATCCTCACTCGGGTCACTTTGCCAGGTTCGATTTTTTTGGCCTTTATCGCCATTTTTCCTTATTTTATTATGAAACTTGTGAATGTAAGCTATTCATTTTCCAGTTTCTTTGGCGGTACTGGATTGTTAATTGTAGTGGGGGTAGCTCTGGACACATTGCAACAGGTTGAATCTCATCTACTGATGCGCCATTATGATGGTTTCATGAAGTCTGGACGGATTCGTGGACGACGCTTTACATAACCTAAACAGATAGGAACGATGCGACTAATCCTTTTAGGAGCCCCAGGAGTAGGAAAAGGAACACAGGCAAAGTTAATTCAAAAGCAATTTCATATTCCCCAAATCTCTACAGGTGATATGTTACGTGAGGCTGTCCGAAAAGAGACAGTATTGGGTCGTAAGGCAAAATCCTACATGGAGAAAGGGGAGTTGGTACCAGATGAGTTGATCATTGACTTAATAAGGGAACGTTTGGCCAGCAAAGATTGCCAAAATGGTTTCATCTTGGATGGGTTTCCTCGCACAATTCCACAAGCAGAAGCTCTGGATCGCTTGTTGAAGGAGCTGAATTTAGAGCTTGACGGGGTGGTGGAAATTAAGGTAGAGCAGGAGAAGATTATTCAACGACTATCCAATCGAAGGGTATGTCAACGGTGTGGTGCCGATTACAATTTGATTACTAATCCTCCTCCGTCTGATTTAATCTGTCCTATTTGCGGAGGTAAGATTGTCCAACGTCCTGATGACAACGAAGCAACCATAAGTAACCGTTTGGAGGTGTATGAGCGACAAACAAAGCCTCTACG
>MZGM01000048.1 GCA_002085035.1 Candidatus Zhuqueibacterota bacterium 4484_219 | reverse complement strand
CGCTTATTCTCTTAAAATCGATCACCAGGGCGCAGAGGTTTCCCATTCGGGAGGCTGTGGGGTAGAGAGCTGAGAAAGTCTATTAATCAATTCCCCGCCTTCTCTTAGGAGAAGGGTTAAGGTTGAGGTTTGATGGTCATCTTGCCCGAGTGGCGAAGTTTTATCTTCCTCATTAGGCTAAGAACTGATGTAGGAGGCGTCTCCAGACGCCGACATAGTTAAACTTGACCTCACCCCAAGCCGAACAATTCAGGTTTTGCTGGTAATACAAAATCTGTATTTCTTATATTGGCCTAAATAATATTTTATTTTCAACAACTAATATGTAGCGCTATGAAAACACTTAAAACTATCAAAAAAGATGGCTTTCCTTCGGGCTGTGCATTAAGTGGTATTTTGAATCGTCGAGGCGAACTGTTTTCGGGTACACATATCCTCGACTCTATTGCCCAGATGCACGATCGCTCTAACGGATTGGGAGGTGGCTTTGCGGCTTACGGAATCTACCCTGAATACAGAGATTTTTATGCTCTTCACATGCTGTACGAAAACAAGGAGAGTCGCGATATTACGGAGAACTTCCTTAAGAAAAATTTTTACATTGAAATCGAAGAACGTATTCCTACTCGATCAACTCGTGCCATTTACAATCCACCCATTCTCTGGCGTTATTTTGTCAAGCCTATGGCGCATCGAGTTGAGGAGGAACGTGGCACCGAAGAAGATTTTATGGTCAAGTCTGTGATGGAGGTCAATGAAAACATCGATGGGGCTTATGTAATTTCCAGTGGTCAAAACATGGGAGTATTTAAAGGGGTTGGGTTTCCGGAAGATATTGGCGAATTCTATCGCCTGGACGATTACCAGGCCTACTTGTGGATTGCCCACGGACGCTTCCCTACCAATACACCCGGATGGTGGGGAGGTGCTCACCCATTTGGATTGTTGAATTGGACCATTGTTCACAATGGCGAAGTTTCCTCATACGGCACCAATCGCCGCTATTTGGAGATGTTCAATTATCGTTGTACTTTGCAAACAGATACCGAAGTTATTGCTTATGCCATAGATTTACTATTGCGAAAATTTGGTTTACCTATTGAATTAATGTGTAAAGTATTGGCTCCACCACTGTGGAAGAACATTGATCTACTACCACCGGAGGATGCTGAAGTACTAAAAACTCTACGAATACTTTATGGAGACCTTTTGATGAATGGTCCGTTTTCCATAATCCTGGGATTCGAGAATGGAATGGTCGCTTTGAATGATCGTATTAAACTGCGTCCTCTTGTGGCCGCAGAAAAGGGCGAATTTCTTTACATAGCCAGTGAAGAATCGGCAATTAGTGCTATTTGTTCGCAGCCTGATCGAATATGGTATCCCAAAGGTGGTGAGCCAGTCATCGGTTATGTGGAGGGTAACGGACGATGTTAATGAAATCAATGTTAATCTCTGAGTTTATAATCGAACGTAACCTGGATCGGTGTATCGTTTGCCGTGCTTGTGAACGGCAGTGTGGCTTCGATGCACACCAATATGATCCCGAAGACGACGTAATGGTCAGCATCGATGAAAACTGCGTTGGCTGCCAACGCTGCAGTTACATTTGTCCCACTAACGCAATTACTATTCGGCGTAACCCTACTGAATTTCAGCCTCATGCTCAATGGGACGCAAACACTATCCACAACATTATGAAGCAAGCAGAAACCGGTGGTATGCTGCTGGCCGGGATGGGCAACGATAGACCATACCCTATTTACTGGGATCATTTACTACTTAACGCCAGTCAGGTAACTAATCCCTCGATTGATCCATTACGGGAGCCAATGGAACTGCGCACTTATCTGGGTCGGAAACCGGACCGAGTCGAAATCGAAGAAACCGACGGTAAACCAAGATTAAAGACTAAATTGTATCCCCTAGTGGAAATTGAGACACCCATCTTGTTTGCGGCCATGTCATACGGAGCCCTGAGTTATAACGTTTGTCGCTCCTTAGCTCAGGCAGCACAAGAGTTTGGCACTTTGTTCAACACTGGAGAGGGGGGACTACACGAAAAGCTCTATCAATATGGCGATCATGCTATTGTTCAGGTTGCATCGGGGCGTTTTGGTGTTGATGAAGAATATTTGAACACTGGCGCAATTATTGAAATTAAAATTGGCCAGGGAGCAAAGCCAGGAATTGGTGGTCACTTGCCAGGAGAAAAAGTTTTGGCCGATATTGCCAGAACTCATATTTATTCTATCGAAGATTTGCGGCAATTGATCTTTGCCTTAAAAGAAGCCACAGATTACCGCAAACCAATATCGGTAAAAATTGCTGCAGTACACAACGTGGCCTCTATTGCCAGTGGAATTGTACATGCCGGTGCAGACATAGTTGCCATCGACGGCTTCCGGGGAGCAACAGGTGCTGCCCCAGTAGTGATTCGCAACAACGTAGGGCTGCCTATTGAACTTGCCTTAGCCGCAGTCGACCAGCGACTGCGGGATGAGGGCGTGCGTAACAACGTCTCGTTAATTGTCTCCGGAAGTATCCGCAACAGTGCTGACGTTATCAAGGCTATCGCTTTAGGGGCAGATGCCGTTTATATCGGCACTGCCGCGCTTATTGCTATCGGCTGCCATCTGTGCCAGAAATGCCATACCGGCAAATGTAGTTGGGGAATCGCTACTCAAGATCCCTACAAAACTCGTCGTGTGAATCCGGAAATTGCTACTCGACGGCTGGTGAACTTGCTACAAGCATGGTCGCGAGAAATTACTGACACACTGGGCGGCATGGGAATTAACTCCATCGAAAGTCTCAAAGGTAATCGCTTGCATCTGAGAGGCGTAGGATTAAATCAGGTCGAACTGGATATTCTGGGAGTCAAACACGCTGGTGAATCACTTTGAGCACATTACATCTTTTGACTGGTAACTATTCAAGACTTTTGACTTCTGCACTTTGCAGGAAAATACATCATAAGGTAGAAAAATGAATCAAAAAAGAATCACAGACATCCTCAATGTCAGATTAGGTAAAGAAAATTACCAGAAACTTATGAGGATAAATAATCCCAAACTCCATCAATTCATTGCCAAGTATGTGAGGTTATGCAATCCAGCTAAAGTTTTTATCTGCACGGATTCTCCAGAGGACATTCAGTATATCAGGGAAGCGGCAATAAGAAACAAAGAGGAGGCAAAGCTTGCCATCGAGGGGCATACGGTCCATTTTGACGGCTATTATGACCAGGCTCGGGATAAAGAAAATACCAAATATCTTGTACCTAAGGGTGTCAATCTGGGAGCTGAGATAAATACAATGGATCGAGAGGAAGGCATCAAAGAAATCAATGACATTCTAAAAAATATCATGGCTGGACGTGAGTTATATGTCAAATTTTTTTGTTTGGGCCCCACAAATTCTAAATTCAGTATACCTTGTGTTCAGCTCACCGATTCCAGCTATGTAGCGCATAGTGAGGATTTATTGTATCGACAGGGTTATGAGGAGTTCGTCAGACTGGGTAACCATAAACGGTTTTTCAAATTTCTACATTCTCAAGGAGAGTTGACGGAAGCAGGGCTGGGGTTGCGGGTAAGCAAAAATATTGAGAAACGGAGAATATACATAGACCTTCAAGATGAAATCATATATAGTACAAACACACAATACGGGGGTAATACAATTGGACTTAAGAAGCTTGCAATGCGTTTGGCGATAAAAAGAGCTTCAGAAGAAGGATGGTTAGTTGAACATATGTTCATTCTGGGAGTACATGGTCCAAAAGAAAGAGTAACTTATTTGACGGGGGCGTTCCCCTCAATGTGCGGAAAAACTTCTACAGCTACAATAGAAGGTGAAACAATAGTTGCCGATGATATAGCATATATCAGGAGAATAAACGGAAAAATCCGCGCAGTAAATGTAGAAAAAGGAATGTTTGGAATATTGCAAGATATCAACTCCAAGGATGATCCGGTACTATGGAAAGCACTTAATGCTCCGGGCGAGATTATATTTTCAAATGTGTTAGTTACAGAAGATGGAAATGTTTACTGGAATGGCAAAGATGGCGAGTGTCCTGTAAAAGGCGTCAATCACTCAGGCGAGTGGTTTCCTGGCAAGAAAGATAAAGAAGGCAAAGAAATATTGCCGTCTCACAAAAATGCCAGGTTTACATTAGACCTAAAAACCTTAGACAATGTAGATCCGAAGCTTGATGACCCTAACGGTGTCATAGTTAGTGGAATAATCTACGGAGGTCGAGATTCTGATACTTTAGTGCCAGTGGAGGAAGCCTTTGATTGGATACATGGAATCATAACCAAAGGAGCAGCGTTAGAATCTGAAAGTACTGCCGCTACTTTGGGAAATGAAGGGGTAAGAGTTCTCAACCCTATGTCGAATCTGGATTTTCTACCGATATCCATAGGAAGATACATCCAAAACAACCTGGATATTGGCGCTAGGTTGAAAAACCCACCTCGAATTTTCTCGGTGAACTACTTCTTGAAAGATTTGAATGGAAACTTTGTGAATCATAAACAGGATAAACGCGTCTGGCTCAAATGGATGGAATTACGAGTTCATGATGATCTTGGCGCTATAAAAACCCCTACTGGTTTTATACCTAAGTATGAAGATCTTAAAAAGTTATTTCGCAAAATACTCAATAAGGATTATTCCAAAGAAGACTATATTAAACAATTTACTTTACGCGTCCCTGGACATTTAGCCAGGATTGATAGAGTGACAGAAATATACAAGGTAAGGGTTCCCGATACACCACAAATACTATTTGAAACATTAGAAGAGCAAAGGGAAAGACTGAAAAATGCAAGGGCAAGATACGGAGATTACATCCCTCCAGATAAATTCTTGATTGAGTAATACCTAACAGAGTCAATAGGGTAAAATGAAAAAAATTTATGTGAATGAAGAATATTGTATTAATTGTCATCTCTGTGAAGTCTACTGTGCGGTAGCTCATTCTGAGAGTAAAGATATTTTAAAGGCTTACAAACGGGAAAAAGAGCGACTAGTACCTCGTTTAGTTGTGGAGATGGCAAATCCCGCCTCGTTGCCAGTGCAGTGTCGACAGTGCGAAGATCCACCTTGCGTGGAAGGATGCATTTCCGGAGCGTTAGTTTATGACCTCACAGCGAACATTGTGACTAGTAATCCAGATCGATGTGTCGGCTGTTGGACCTGCGTGGCCAGTTGCCCATTTGGTGCCATTCATCCTGTTTGTTTGGATGGACTGAAGTTCTCGATCAAGTGTGACCTATGTTTTGATTTGGAGTTAGAAATGCCAGCCTGCGTGGCAGCCTGTCCTAATGGAGCATTAATTTATGAAGAAGAACAGGAGTGGCAGTGAATTATTACGTTATCATAGGAAATTCCTTTGCCTCTGTTGCGGCTATTGAGGCAATCCGCCGCAATGACGCCAAAAATCCAATTACAGTGATTGCTGAAGAATCGCGAATAGCATATGGTAAACCGTTAATTTCCTACTTACTGGAGGGAAAAGTATCTCCTCAGCAAATGACATACCGCGACAGCGATTTTTATCAAAAAAATAAGGTGCAATTAATTTTGGGCAACAAAGTCGTCGAAGTCGATGCAGCTAACAGGAACGTAGCTATGTCAAGTGGTGATCGACTGGAATTCGAACGCTTGTTAATCGCCAGCGGCAGTCGACCTTTCTTGCCCCCAATTGCCGGCTTGAATCTAAAAAACGTCTTTACCTTCGTTACTTGGGATGACATTGAAAAGCTACAAAAGATTGCCGCTCCTACTAAAAAAGCGGTCGTCATAGGAGCTGGGTTAATCGGCTTGAAGGCTGCGGAGAGTCTTACAAAAATCGGAGTTAAGGTTACTGTTATCGAACTGGCCGATTATGCCCTAAGCACTGTATTAGATAAGGGAAGTGCCCAAATCATTCAGTCGGTATTTGAAAAAGCGGGAGTGAATTTCTATTTTCAAACAACAGTAGATGAAATCAGCGGATACAATAAAGCTGAAAAAGTAAAATTGCGTAATGGCATGGAATTAGATTGCGATTTTGTCGTGGTTGCCATTGGGGTTATTCCTAATATTGAACTGGTAAAGAAGTCAGAATTTAAGACTAAGCGGGGCATTTTAGTTGATCAGTATCTACAAACTAATGTCGAAGGCATTTACGCCGCCGGAGATGTAGCAGAAGTTTACGATCCTGCTACCGACCAATATTTGTGGCGACCAATTCTGCCTAATGCAGTAAGACAGGGAAAAATTGCGGGACGCAATATGTCTGGCGAAAAAGTAGAATTCGATAATGTCATAGCACTCAATGCTACCACGTTTTTTGACCTACCTGTGGTATCATTGGGAATGAGCAATGTAGTTGATGAAAAGTACGAAATTTTAGAACAGAGAAATGATACCGAAAACCTTGTAAAAAGAATCGTCTTGCAAAATGAGGTCGTTGTCGGTGCTATTCTTGTAGGGAAGATAGATCGAGCGGGAATTTTCAGAGGATTAATTAAGAACCGCTTGAATGTAAGAGATTTCAAAGAGCAATTATTAAAGCCTGATTTTGGCCTTATCCACTTGCCGAAAGAATATTGGTACAAAGAATTCACTGGTGAAAAAATATGAATAAATCTATAACCATCGACGCTCATGGGCTACCATTTGTAAAACTCAACCGCGAGATCAAACGAGCTATTGCCGAAGGCGTGACCCACATCTCACTGCTCAATGTAAATGGTCAACGCTATATTGGCGATGGTCTGCGTGGCAAACTGCGAATTACTATTAACGGAATTCCCGGCAATGACCTTGCTGCCTTTATGAATGGCCCAGAAATTGTCGTGTACGGTAACGCTCAGGACTGCATTGCTAATACAATGAAGAAAGGTAGAATTATAATACACGGAAATGTCGGGGATCTACTTGGCTATGCAATGCGAGGCGGCGAAGTTTTTGTCAAAGGTAACGTGGGTTATCGTGCTGGCATCCATATGAAGGCTTGTGACAAACAAATTCCGGTGATTGTTGTTGGTGGTACTGCAGCAGATTTTTTTGGAGAATACATGGCCGGGGGAATTATTATTCTACTGGGCTTGAATCGACAGCATAATGAACCAATCGCTGGAGATTACACCGGTACCGGCATGCACGGAGGCATCATCTATCTACGTGCTGAAGTCCCAAAAGAACATTTAGGTAAAGAAGTACAGATAATGAAAATCGAACAACAGGACAAAGCCATCCTAAAAAAATACATCAAAAAATTTGCCCAAGAATTTGGTTTTGACCCTGATAAAATTTTGGAGGCAGAATTTACCAAACTTTTACCTATGGGAAAACGCCCGTATGGACAGAAGTATGCGTATTAAAATTGACAGTAAAATACCACAACGTTTAGCTTAGGGTAAAAATGAAGGTGTTAGTGCAGAAATACGGTGGGAGTTCAGTAGCAACTCCAGAAAGAATTCGTGCAGTAGCCCAGCGAGTAGCAAAATCACTTAATGGGGAGTACAAAGTAGTAGTAGTTTTATCTGCAATGGGCGACACAACCGATCGACTGTTAAAAATGGCCTATCAGATTACCCCTAATCCATCCTCGCGGGAACTTGACATGTTACTCTCAACAGGAGAACAAGTTTCCATCGCCTTATTTTGTATGGCATTAGAATCGCTGGGAATCTCTGCTGTTTCTTTAACTGGCGCCCAAGTAGGAATAATAACCGACTCGGCACATACCAAAGCAAAAATCATGGAAATCGACACCAGGCGGTTGCAACAGGAATTACAACAACATCAAGTAGTAGCAGTGGCAGGATTTCAAGGAATTAACGTTCGGGGTGATATTGTAACTTTGGGAAGAGGCGGCTCGGATACTACAGCAGTAGCTTTGGCGGCAGTTTTAGAAGCAGAAAAATGTGAAATTTACACCGATGTGGATGGTGTTTACACGGCAGATCCACATTTAGTGCCCAACGCCAAGAAATTAGAACGTATTTCCTACGATGAAATGTTAGAACTGGCCAGTTTAGGATCGAAAGTGATGCAAGCTCGGGCGGTTGAGTGTGGCAAAAAATATGGGGTAAAAATCATTGTGCGCTCAAGTTTCAAAGAAAATAGCGGGACTATTATTTGTGAGGAGGATCCGAGCATGGAAAAAGAATTCATTCGGGGCATAGCCCATAACACCAGTGAGGCAAAAATCACCATAAGAAATGTCCCCGATCAGCCCGGCATTGCAGCCAAAATCTTTGGTATTTTAGCAGAAGCTAATATCGTTGTCGATATGATCATTCAAGATGTCAGCGAACATGGTACTACTAATATTTCTTTCACTGTGGAAAAAACTGATTTACCGCAGGCATTGAAATTAGCCGAAAAAGTCAGTCAAGAGATCAATGCAAAGGGAGTAAGCGCCGACAAAAACATCGCCAAGGTTTCTATTGTTGGGATTGGCATGCGCAGTAATGCCGGGGTTGCAGCTAAAATGTTTCAAACTCTTAGCGAAGAAAACATCAACATCCAGATGATCAGCACCTCCGAAATCAAAATATCATGCGTGATAGAAGAAAATGCGGTTCAAAGAGCCGTTCAAGCCTTGCACAGAAAATTCGAATTAGACAAGGAGTCAATTGAAAATGAGCTATAAAGTTGCGATAGTGGGAGCAACTGGAGCGGTAGGGCTTGAGATGCTCAAAATTCTGGAACAAAGACAATTTCCGATTCAGGAGTTACGCCTGTTAGCTTCGCACCGTTCCGCATCCAAAAAACTCTTATTTAATGGCGAACAGTTAACGGTTCAAGAGTTAACCCCAGCATCTCTGCAAGGCTGTGAGATTATTCTTTCTTCGGCTGGGGCAGCGGTAAGCCGAGAATTTGTACCCCATGCTCAAAAATGCGGCGCAGTAGTTATCGATAATACCAGTGCCTTTCGAATGGAACCCAATGTGCCATTAGTGGTTCCAGAAGTCAATCCCCAGCGGGTTACTGATCATCAAGGAATTATTGCAAATCCCAATTGTTCGACCATCCAGATGGTTGTAGCCTTAAAACCTATCCACGATGCCGCTAAAATACGACGGATTGTGGCTTCCACCTACCAGGCGGTTTCGGGCAAGGGCTTACGGGCAATGACCGAGCTGGAACAACAAACCCGGGCAGTGCTAAACAACGAAAAGGTTGTCTGTAAAGAATTTCCGTATCAAATAGCATTTAATCTAATTCCTCATATTGATAATTTCCAGGAGAATAACTACACTAAAGAAGAGATGAAGATGGTACTGGAAACCCAAAAAATCTTTGAGGATTATTCATTACGTGTTACTGCCACTACCGTAAGGGTGCCTGTTTTTCGTTGTCATTCCGAGGCAATCAATATTGAAACCGAACGCAAAATCACAGTTGCCGAGGTACGAGAAATTTTAACTCACGCTCCCGGTGTAAAAGTAGTAGATGATCCAAAAAACAATCAGTACCCTATGCCAGTGGATGTTACCGGCAAAGATGAAGTTTTTGTCGGTCGCATTCGCGAGGATATTTCGATAGAAAAAGGCATCGATATGTGGGTAGTAGCAGATCAGCTACGCAAAGGGGCAGCACTCAATGCAATACAAATTGCTGAAATACTGATTAGCCATAAAGGTACAATTCACCATGTCTAAAATTAAAGTAGGAATTATCGGCGGAACCGGTTACACCGGCATTGAACTGTATCGATGGTTACAAAAACATCCCCAAGCTGAAGTGGTTTACGTTACCTCAGAAAGCTATAGTGGCAAACCATTAAGCACAATTTACCCTGAAGTTGCCCAACGATGTGATATTCAGCTAAAAGCGTTTGAAGAGATAAAAAATCAAGAAGTAGATGCAGCCTTTTTTTGTTTGCCCCATGGACATGCTGTGAATGTTGTTCCCGAATTTGTGTCGCGAGGAGTAAAAGTTATTGATATTAGCGCTGACTTCCGACTGAATGATACACAAAGTTACAAACGTTGGTATGGATTCGAGCATCCTTATCCTGAACTTCTACAACAAGCTGTTTACGGATTACCCGAGCTTAATCGGGAAAAAATAAGTCAAGCAACGTTAGTTGCTAATCCCGGCTGTTACCCTACATCGGTAATTTTGGCATTAGCACCGTTATTGCAAAAACAAGTAATAAAAAATACCGAAATCATCATCGACTCCAAATCGGGATTGTCTGGAGCAGGGAAAAAATTAAGTTTAACAACTCACTTTGTCGAGGCGACCGAAAATGTTGCAGCTTACAATGTTGGACGTCTGCACCGTCATGTGGTCGAGATGGAGCAAGAGTTAACCAAATTGGCACAAAGTGACTGTAAAATAGTTTTTTCGCCGCATCTGGTACCCATGGAGCGAGGAATTTTGAGCACTATCTACGTACGGTTGGGAACAAAAATGGACAAAAATACTTTGAACG
>MZGM01000047.1 GCA_002085035.1 Candidatus Zhuqueibacterota bacterium 4484_219 | reverse complement strand
CGTTGCCTACTTATTTCTGTGGGAGGGCTTTCCAGAGCCCGATTGCATCGGTGTTTGGAGACGATTCCATCGGCGTCTGGAGACGCCTCCTACATCTGTTTTCAAGGTAGAATGAAGCACGTTTTCTGTGAAATTGCCATTTTTTGGGCAGAATCTGGGCAAGAGATAGAAAAATCTTTACAGGGGTTTTTCCGAATCTGGGTTAAAATTTTATTTCAAGTGGCCAAAATGTGGTAAAAAGCCCCAGTGATGGGGCAAAATGCCCCACAGAGAAGATTAGTTACAATATTAGATAACTTGATTGTGGTAGTTATCTGCTTGATAATTAAGTTAGTTAGCTTATTAACAAATAAATATTGTGAGATGGCACGAGTATTGCAAGATAATAATTGTTGTTACAATAACTTCAAATGTAGTTCGGTACAAGAAGTTAAGGAGAGTCAAATGAGAGGGAAAAACCGCATTTTGGTAGTAGATGATGAAGAGGCCATGGGGCTTGGGCTTGCGGAGATTCTCACAAATGCGGGGCATGAAGTGCAGATTACCACTAGCGGAAAAGAAGCTATTGAGAAAGTTAAGAAATATGCCTACGATGCGGTGCTTACTGACCTGAAGATGCCTGATGTTGACGGTATCCAGGTTTTGGAACAGGTTAAGAAGAGTTCTCCTGAAACGGCGGTGATTATGCTTACAGCTTACGGTACGGTTGCCTCGGCAGTTGAAGCAATAAAAAAAGGTGCTTATGATTATATTTCAAAGCCGTTTAAGATTGATCAGGTGAGGAACATTGTAAATAAGGCTCTTCAGCAACGAATCTCGACTGATGAATGCTCCAGTTTTCGGACGATAAGCAGAATGATGCACCCAGAATATGATGGGCGTAGCAAAGTGATTGAGGTGCGCGGAGTCAAGATAGGAGGCAGTAAGCTGGTAATAATTGCTGGTCCATGTGCCGTTGAGGGCAGAGAATTTACTCTGGAAATAGCTCGGGCTGTGAAGGAGAGCGGTGCGGATATGCTGCGAGGTGGTGCTTACAAACCACGTACAAGCCCCTATGATTTTCAGGGGTTGGGGGAAGAAGGTTTGGAAATTTTGGCTGAAGCTCGGGAAATAACTGGATTGCCTGTTGTTACCGAGGTGATGGACCCCCGTCTGGTGGATCTGGTTGGTCAGTATGCAGATGTCTATCAGATCGGATCGCGCAGCATGCAGAACTTTCCTCTGCTGACAGAGGTTGGGAAAACTAAAAAGCCGGTTTTACTAAAGCGCGGTATGTCTGCTACCCTCAGAGAGTGGCTTTGCGCGGCAGAATACATTGCCAAAGAAGGTAATACTGATATTATCTTGTGCGAACGCGGTGTACGAACAGCGGAAAGCGGTGAGTATGATCGCAATACCTTAGACCTGAATGTCATCGGTGCAGTGAAAAAGAATACTTATCTACCGATTATTGTCGATCCCAGCCATGGTACTGGGAGAGCAGATATGGTGCCTTTGGCAAGCAAAGCTGCTGTTGAATATGGTGCCCAGGGGTTAATAATTGAGGTCATTGGCGAAAATATGGATGTTCAGTCGATTAAGTCTGACGGATATCAGAGTATCCGGCCATCGATTTTGCGAAATATAATTGAAGAAGTTAGCGCTAAGGTGTTAAACTTCTGAAGGAGAGAGGGAGAGAATGGATATGGCAAAACGCCGAATGTTGATGATATCAGTGCTGACACTTCTTATTGGTTTTTTGGGAATGGGGCGAGCCCCCAAACGGATGAGATATTCCATAGTATTTACTCAAGAGCCAATCGGTGCTAAGGTAACCAAACAAATATTTCCAGTGCAACGTCCCGATGGTTGTAGAATTGTCTCTTTAGCTCCGGATGGCAATTTATCTGTATTGACTCCGGGGTTCGTTTCTGCTTGTGACCCATGTGTATCTTATGATGGAACCCGAATCCTGTTTGCCGGAAAACGGACGAGGGAAGAAAACTGGAATATTTGGGAGATGAATGTTGATGGATCAGGAAAGGTTCAAGTAACAAAGAATCTTGGTAACTGTTTTGAGCCACTTTATTTAGCTAAAGCATCAGTAACTCCGCCGAAGTTTGATGATAAGGTACGATGGATTACCTTTATCAGTACAGCCGCAGGAGTACTTGATGAACAGGGTAAGGGAGTAGCTACATCTCTTTACGTGATGAGTCTGTCGCCCGTAAAAGGAAAGGGCACAGTAGTGTGGCGTACTACTTATGGCCTGGGTGGTGATGTTTCACCTACGATACTGCAGGATGGACGGGTATTATTTTCCAGTCGGCAGCGAGGTAATTTTGCATTAATGACTATTACCTGGGCCGGGGATAACATAAACCCATTTTACGGAACCGACAAGTACCCGCCGATAAAGACTATGGCTTGCGAAATGCCAAATCGCACCGTTGTTTTTATCGAATCAGATGGAACTTCACCCGATAGAGGTGGAAGGTTAGTGCGGGTAAAACTCCGACGTCCACTACATACTCATGAGGTGTTAAGCAAAGACGGGGGACGATATCAGACACCCCATTTCCTCCCTGGTCCTGTTGGCCAAACTGAGGAATTTCAGCAAGAAGGAAACAAGAGGGGCGAATTATTAGTTTCTTACACTTCTGGAGCAGAAAGCTACGGGATTTACGTTTTTGACTTTCAGAAAGGACGGCCAGGACGCAAAATTTACGACGACCCAAGCTGGGATGACGTAGATGCTATGCCGATTTGTCCTCATGCCGAGCCCATAGCACGTATTCCGATGCTGGAGTTCGCCTCTGTGCTGGACATAAAGGGGTTCAAAGGCGCAGGGCAATTACAGTGCCTCAACGTGTACGATTCTGATCGGCCCGAAGCAGCCCAAGTTAAACCTGGAGAGGTAAAATGGGCACGATTCGTTGAAGGTGTACCGGTACGTACCTCTGGGAAAAAGGTGACCGGTAACAAAGAAACGGGAGCCTCCCTTTCATCTTTCCACCATTTCTCCAGCTCCCACTATCAGGGGGCAGTAGATGAGAAATGGCCACCACCGTTCGTAAAACCGCGCATTATTGGCGAGGCACCAGTAGAACCAGATGGTTCGTTCTTTGTAAACATCGTTGGGAATACGCCATTTTTTATTCAGTTATTGGACGAAAATAAAATGGCACTTCAGACCATGCGCGCCTGGACGTGGATAAGATCGGGTAGCCAGCGCGGATGTATCGGATGTCATGAGGATAAAGAGCTGGCGCCGGAAAATCGAGCTACCCAGGCTTTACTTAAAGCGCAGCCCGCGTTCGTAACCACACCCCCAGAAAATCGGCGCACTGTAGATTTTCGCCACAATGTAATGCCTATCATCAGGCAACATTGCGTATCATGTCACAATGGAGAAATCCGTAGAGGCAACCTCGATCTTTCTGCAAAGCCCACGAAATATTTCAATTGTGCCTATGAACACCTATTGAACCCCGACAAAGGTAAGAAATACGTAACACCAGGCAGTGCACGAAATAGTCCTCTTATCTGGAGAATATTCGGTTATCGGACAGGGGTTCAAGATACTACTAAAAGCGTGTCCGCGTACTCAGTGTCCCAGATGCCTCCGGCTATGCCTTTAAGTAACGCCGAGAAGCAAACCGTGATAGAATGGATTGATTTAGGAGCACAATGGGACAGTATGCCAAAAATCGATAAGTAACAATGATCTGATTAATAAAAACGAGGTAATTATTTAACTCCTTATTCCAATGACCACGTTTATTAGGGAAATAAGTTTGTTGAGTAAATTTTAGATTAATTCAGGAGGCTGAAACTAATGTTAAAAAACAGAGTGGTTATTTTGTGCCTGGTTTTTATTCTCAGTTTTCCTTCAAGTTACGCTCAAAAAAGGACAACTCTGCAAAATTTACCTATTTTTGTGGATGTGACTAAACAAACTGGCATTAATTTCGTTCATAGCTTTGGCGATAAACACCTCAGTTCCATATTAGAAGCTACCGGAGCAGGGTGTGCTTTTATTGATTATGATCTGGACGGAGATTTAGATATCTACGCTGTTAATGGTTCTTATTTGCCAGGAATCAATGATCCTTATCCCAAAGGTAAAGACCCTAAAAAAGAACTGTACAATCATCTTTATCGCAACAATGGCGACGGAACCTTCACAGATGTGACCCATGAAGCAGGGGTTGGCGATACTGGTTACGGGATGGGTGCCGTGGTAGCCGATTACAACAATGACGGTGCCCCAGATATCTACGTTACAAATTATGGTGCCAATGTACTTTATCGGAACAACGGAGATGGGACCTTTACCGATGTTACTACAGAGGCGGGTGTGGGAGATACTCTTTGGGCCGTGCATGCTGTATTTTTTGATTACGACAACGATGGATATCTTGACCTTTACGTAGGCAACTATCTACAGTTCGATCCAGAGTACAGATATTACTTTGCCCCGGATGCCTTTCCGGGACCTTTGGATTACACAGGTCAGCCCGATGTTCTCTATCATAACAATGGAGATGGCACTTTTGTTGATGTGACCAAGAAAGCTGGGGTTTATAATCCCGAAGGCCGAGCTATGAGTGTTACTGCCGCCGATTACGATAACGATGGAGATATGGATATCTTTGTAGCCAACGATGCTATGGAAAACTATCTGTACCGTAACGACGGGGGCGTATTTACTAATGTAGCCCTGGAACTGGGTGTGGCACTCAGCGAATTTGGAGAAGCTACTTCCTCGATGGGACCAACATTTGAGGATATTGATAATGACGGCGACCTGGATTTATTTATCCCTGATATGGGCTATTGCTGCCTATATCGAAACGACGGTAACGAGTTTGAAGATGTGACTGCCGCAGCAGGCATTTCTGAGGTCTGTGGGCAATATACCAGTTGGGCTGGTGCTGTGTTTGATTATGATAACGATGGCTATCGCGATATCTTTATCAGTAACGGTGATGCCCACCATCTTTACACTGAAGAAGACCTACTGTTTAGAAATAATGGGGATGGCACCTTTGAAGATGTTTCCTTGAAATCAGGGAGTTACTTCACTAAAGCAGAATACATTGGGCGTGGAGCAGCGTTTGGTGATTATGATAATGATGGCGATGTTGACATTTTTGTCATCAACATGAACGGTCCAGCCATCTTACTGCGCAATGATGGAGGCAATCGAAACCACTGGCTTACCATCCGGACTGTTGGCACCAAAAGTAATCGAGATGGAATAGGAGCCCGGATTCAAATTGTTGCTGGCGATTTGAAGCAAATAGCAGAGGTTAAAACTGGGGCTGGTTATCTTTCTGCCAACGACTCTCGGGTACATTTCGGATTAGGGAAACATATTAAGGTGGACTTGTTGAAAATTCGTTGGCCTAGCGGAACTATTCAGACGCTTAAAAATGTAAAAGCAGATCAAATTCTTACTGTGACCGAGCCCGATGAGTAAAAATAGATTTCGAATACCACTTCGCAAAAAGGATCTTGGAATTTCGAAATAAAATCTTCAGGAGGGTAGTGTGAAGAAGTTGAAGTTTTTTGGGATAGGTTGCCTGGCGTGTATTTTTGTTGGTCTTATGACTATTGCTATGTTTTCTAAACCTAGGCCCGATGGGAGTAAAGCAGAGCAGTACAAAGAACCAGAAGATGATCTCTACAAATCTCCTATCCAGATGGTCATTTCTAAGAAGGGACGACGACTTTATGTGGTTTGTGAGAATAATAATGTGCTTCAAGTAGTAGATACCAAACGCAAAAAAGTAATAGCTGAAATTCCGGTAGGAAGACGTCCTTACGGCGTAGCCCTCAGTCCTGATGAACATTATCTCTATGTGTCTAATCGTTGGGACGATACTATCACAATGATTGATACGAAGACTTTAAAAACTGTCCGTACCATTCCCTGTGGGCCTGATCCTCATGGCCTGGTTATGGACAAGCAAGGGGAAGTGTTGTATGTGGCATGTTTGTACGATAATTATGTTTCGCTTATTTCCATGCGAACATTTAAGGAAATAAAACGATTGAGTACCGGGAATCAGCCTTTTGAGGTTGCATTAAGCCCGGATGGAAGGTACGTGTACGTAAGCAATCAACTTACGAATCCGGTTCCATTTCGCACTGCTCCAATTACTGAAGTAACTATCATCGACACTCACAAGAAGATTGTTGTAGACCGCCGTATGCTTTTTTCCACCGACATAGCCCAAGGTTTAAGTTGTACCCCAGATGGAAAGTTTGTGTTCGTGGCACTGGAATCGCCCAAAAATCTTATTCCCGAAACCCAGATTTATCAGGGTTGGATGGTTACCTATGGGTTGGCGATTTTAGAGGCAAAGCCCAGAGGCCGGACAGCATTGCTTTTGTTGGATCAAATGGACTACTACTACGCTGATCCCTTCCAGATTGTCTTTACCCCCGACGGACGCTATGCTTATGTCAGTTCCAGCGCTGTGGATGCAGTGTCGGTACTCGATGTGGAAAAAATTAAAGAGGTTTTGGAGGTCAAAGAAGGAGAAATTACCGCCTCAGATGAGAAATTGAGACGCTACGCTCGCCATTTAGCGCTCAGTGACCAATATGTGGTGAAGCGTATTCGTACGGGGTACAACCCTAAAGGGATGGTTGTTTCTCCAAACGGTAGGTTTGTGTATGTGGCTAATCGTTTGTCTGATTCTATTACGATTATCGATACTCGCCGTCAAGAAGCAGTGGGGACGATTGATCTTGGTGGACCCAAAAAAATAACCTTACTTCGTCGAGGTGAATATCTCTTCAATCATAGTACCATCAGTTTTCAAAAGCAGCTCAGTTGCAATACTTGCCATCCCGAGCTTCATGTAGATGGGCTGATTTACGATATCGCAGTAGACGGTGGGATGGGAGGGAATTTGGTAGATAACCGGACAATGCGAGGAGTAGCCTACACTGCACCATTTAAATGGACAGGTAAGAACCCAAACCTTGCTCGCCAGGAAGGTCCCCGCGCTGCCCAACTTTTCTTCCGGTCTCATGGTTTTGAAGGAAAAGATAGAGATGCTGTGGTAGCTTTTATTGAATCTATTCCACTTCCTCCTAATCGGTGTATTCCCAGTTCTGGCAAGCTTACTCCTTCGCAGCAGCGAGGCAAGGCAATTTTTGAACGTGCTTATACTAACGACGGTCGCTATATTCCGATAGCGAATCGTTGCATCACCTGTCATCCGCCACCCTACTACACTGATCGTAAAATGCATGATGTAGGAACCAAAGCATACTTTGATACAGAGGGCGACTTTGATACTCCCCAGCTTAATAATATCCATGAATCCTATCCCTATCTGCATGATGGTCGCTGCTGGTCACTGGAAGAAATCTGGACTCTCTACGGAACAGAGGACTTGCATGGGGTAGTAAATGACCTCACCAAGCAGCAGTTGAATGACCTGATGGAATATCTGAAAACGCTGTGAGTTTGATAAGAAGAAATCTTACACTTACTTCGATAGAGTTTAAATTACCAAATAAATAATTGAAAACTTATTGGACTCGATATCTTTGAAGGAGGAGAAACCAACCATGAGACGTAAACAAGTACATGCAATCGTGCTGGCGGTTGTCTTTGTTCTCATTAGCACATCAACCGCTATGTCTCAGAACAACCCCGGTGTAGAATCGCCGCCCATCTATGAAACCTGGGAGACCTTCACCACAAAGGACGGACTTCCCAATGATCATATCTACTGGGTAGAAGTGGATCCTGTAAATGATTGCCTTTGGGTAGGTACTGATGATGGATTAGGATGTCTTCAGGATGGAAACTGGAAGGTGTACACTCCGGAAGATGGATTGGGGCATCAAGCAGTGATGTGCGTTGAGGTTGATACCTTGACCGGCGACCTCTGGATCGGCACATTTAAAGGGCTAACCTGGTTTTCTGCCGGGCGATTCTACAACTTTACTCAATTCAACAGCGGACTGGCCAATGATATCGTTTATGGCGTGGCTGTACAGGGCGATACTATCTGGGCAGCCACCACAGCAGGGACCAGTCGATATATCAAGAAAACTGGGGAATGGATGGTGTATGATGGACAAAATGCCCCTATGCACGAAAATTGGTGTTATAATGTGTGCAATGGTCCTCCTGGTAAAATCTTTGTAGCCGTTTGGGGGGGTGGTATATTGGAATATGATATGAAAATTGACCACTGGCAGGATTATCGAGATCCAGACGGCGAATTCGAGATTGATTTATTTCC